>JADLBD010000199.1 GCA_020847975.1 Bryobacterales bacterium
CAACACCACTCCCGCAGCATCTCTCCTTACTTACTCCATTCGACCGGCACTCAAATGTGCCCGTACAATAACGCCCGATACCATTTTTTTCACGCGATCTGGGAATTTTGCGCCGGAAAGTAGCTAGCTACTTTCTGGCGCAAAATTCGATGCCGGCAGAACACGTGTATGAATACACTGCAAGTGCAGCGTCTGCATGGAAGGTGGTGTGTTAAGTTCTGCATTCGCGAACGACGTCCAATGGCGACCGGAGCGAAATGCACTTGACTCCGCGGTAGCTGAGGGTTAATTGGGACTCCGGAGATGCGTCTTCTCGACCACGCCACCGTCATCTCCGGCAGCGAAACTCCGGCCAGGGTGGGAATCGATCAGAGCGGTGAAGAACCTGCCGAAGGCATCGAGGCATCGACTATCTCCACCTGTATTTCCGCGACACGCGGTACACTATTACGCACCTCGATTGCCGGTTCGAGACGCAACTGAGCCGCGCTGTGACCGGCCACTGATGCTGGCGGCAACCTGCTGCCGGTCGATCTGCACGTGGACGACGTCAGCGGATTCGAAGTCGGTGACATGGCTTGGATCGAGCGCGAACGAGGAGTTGGCCTCGGTGGAAGTCAACCAGATCTTCGGCTTGCTCCGTGCGCCCACATGCCGCATGCGAACGACAGTTACTTCACGCGCAAGATCGCCGCCAAACATGCCGTTGAGCAACAGCGGATCTGATCAAAACGGCAGACGACACGGGCACCACTGGGTTCGGCCCGGACCAGACCGACGTGATCGAGGTGAGCGCGACGGGCTATACGGGCGGCGCGAAGCTACAATCGCATTCAAGACGGTGGCACTTCCGGAGGGCGATATGGCAAGCCCGGGAACCTGGGCCAGTGCTCGTCACGTCCCGACACGATGGCGCGGGACCAATGAAGCTCGACTGGCGGGGACGGCAACACAAACGCAGGTTGCGTGAACGCCCCGTAGCCGTACGACGCGTTCTCCGGCACTCCTTCTCCCGGCAACATGGTCTCGATCGGCGGCACAACAATTATTCACGCCATCGGTCACGGCGGGACGCTCCAACAGATGGTCTAGCACATGCACACCGCGATCAACGGCACATTCGGCAGCGTGAGGGTCGACAACTTCGGCATAAGCACCACCCTTCGTATCAGTCGTAGTTACCGTTGTGGACGTTCACCGCATGGATTCTCATGGAAGGAAGACCCCGACGCCCCGGGAGCCTAGATCACGATGGGCTGCGGCAATGTGAAGGTAAGGCGCGAACGGTGACCGCGGTTCCGGCGGGAATCTCCGTCGCCAGCGCAACCGAGGCCAGCAGAAACATGGAAACATAAATGACTCTTTTTGTCACTTTGCGAAATCCTCCTTTCCTGGTAACAGAGGCGCGTTCCACGGCGCACAGTTGCAGGTTCTTTTGCGCCGGACCGCGGGCGGTAAAACTTTCCATACGCGGCTTCGCGCAGACGGAAATGTTTTCCCAAACAGCGCCCTTAGCAATTCCTACCGTATTGAATTTACGGCATTTACGTATTTGGCACGCAGCGTGCTCATACAATGGCACGGGGAGAAAGGCAGGCAGGCGGCAAAAGGCCAACTGCCTCAAGCAGCTTGCCTGTCTCCATTACTTCAAGTAACGTCGAGCCTACAAGCCCACGAAAAATCAAAGGAGAGCCCTAGACCATGAACGCCGTTAGTGTGTCCGAAGAAAAACCCAAAGAGTCCCGGTTTACCCTTGCCGGTGTTGCCGCCGTTGTCCTGGGCGCAACTCTCACCTTCGGAAATATCTACCTGCTGAACAAGACCGACCGGTTGGAAACTCAGCTCAGGGACCTGCGCGGTGCGGTACGGACGGAGTTGACCAATCTCCAGCACGATACCCTCGCCACCACGTCGGAAAACAGTAAAGCTCTTGCCGAGTTGCGGCAGCTTCTCGATGAGACCGGATCTCGCAACAAACAGGCCGCCACGCAGGCGACGCTGCTCGCCAGGCGCTACTCCGATCAACTGGCGAAGAAGATCGAGTTGCAGGAAAAACAGGTCTCCGAGCAACACCAGCAGCTCGTCGCTCAACTCGGAGAGATCACGCAGACCGCCAGCCAGACTGATCAGAAGGTTTCCGGAATCGCAACGGAAGTCACCGGCGTGAAATCGGATGTCGCCGAAACCAAATCGACGATCGACAAGACGCTTGGCGACCTGCGCAGCGTGCGCGGCGACCTCGGCATCCAGAGTGGGCTCATCGCCACCAATGCCAAGGAACTGGCTGCCCTGAGGGCTCTCGGCGAACGAAACTACTTCGAATTTCAACTCCCCAAGACCAAATCGCCGCAACGGATCGGCGACGTAGCGGTCCAACTCAAGAAGTCCGATACCAAGCGCAACCGGTACACCATCGAGCTGATCACCAACGACAAGCGTGTGGAGAAGAAGGATCGTACCATCAACGAGCCGGTTCAGTTTTACATGGCCAAGGCGCGCGTACCTTACGAGCTCGTCGTGAACGAAGTGCAGAGAGACCGAATCATCGGTTACCTCGCCGCGCCCAAGGTCCGCGATATGCGTTAGTGCCTGTCTGTCTATCGAGTCTACTGTCCGCGGGTTAACTTCCCTTCCGCCGCTTCGTTTCGAGCGAAGCGGCGCTTTTTTTATGCCTGGCCCGCCACCGCCCTCTCGATTTCCTGCTCCGCTACATTTTCGTTGAAGCTGTAGCCGAATCCGCGCACGGAACGGATGAACGTCGGGTTGGCGGTGTCCGGCTCGATCTTCTGCCGCAGCCGCAGAATGTAGACATCCACCGTACGGTCCGTGACGGCGCGGTCATGACCCCAGACCGCGTCGAGCAATTGTTCCCTGCTGAATACCACTCCCGGACGGCTCATGAGGAACTCGAGGAGCCGGAATTCGGTTGCTGTCAGAGCCAGCAATTCGCCATTGAGGCGCACGCGGCAACTGTTGCGGTCGAGTTCCAACCCGGCGGCCTTCAGCGCGCGAGTGAAGGTCTGCTGGCCGCGGAACTGGATCTTGATGCGCGCGATCAGTTCCCGGATGAAGAATGGCTTGACAATGTAGTCGTTGGCCCCGAGTTCCAGGCCCACGATCCGGTCGGTCTCCGAAGCCCGCGCGGTGAGAAAGATGACTGGAATGTGCGCCAACTCGGGATGGGAGCGGATTCCCTTACAGATATCCAGCCCATCGGAATCCGGCAGCATGATGTCGAGAAGAATGAGATCCGGCCGCTCACGGCGGCAGAGATCGATGGCTCCCTTGCCAGTCTGGGCGCCCACCAGCGCGAACCCTTCCTTTTCCAGGTTGTACTTCAGAAGCGCGTACAGATCAGCGTCATCTTCGATCAATGCGATTTTCTTCATCTTCTAATGACCTTACCCCAGCAATCGTTACAATCACATTACGAAACGGTTAACTGTCCTTGAAGCGAACTGTCTTCCGACAGGCCCAGGTCGTGGACGGGGAGCCTGAAGGAAAACGTCGATCCCTGCTGCAGCTTGCTCGAAACGCGCACCTCGCCGCCCATGGCTTTCGCCAGGTGTTTCACAATCGCCAGCCCGAGGCCCGTCCCTCCCAGTTCCCGGGACCTTGCTTTGTCCACCCGGTAGAAACGCTCGAAGAGGCGGGGAAGCTCCTCTTCCGGAATGCCGATTCCCGTGTCTTTGACAAAGATTTCCACATAGTCCTGCGCTCCCTCGGCCGGGCGCCCGCCAATCACAATGGTTCCGTCCGCCGGCGTGTACTTGATCGCGTTGTCGAGCAGGTTGCTCAGAATTTGATGCACCGCCTCGGCATCACAGAACACCTCAGTGGCCGCATCCGGCGGCTCGACGCGAAGCATAATCCCCTTCTTGTCCGCGATGGGGCGCATGGCATCCACGCTATCGTGAATCAGCTTGTGCACGTAGTACGAGGCGAACTGGAACTTCTGCGTCTTCAACTCGATGCGCGAGAGCGTCAGAAGATCCGAGGTGAGCCGCCCCAGCCGCTCCGCGTTTTGCCGGATGATGGAGAGAAACTTGAGGTTGATGGCGTTATCGTAAACAGCCCCATCGAGCAGCGTCTCCGTATAGCCCTGAATCGAGGCGAGCGGCGTTCGCAACTCGTGGGAAACGTTGATTACGAAGTCCTTGCGCACACGTTCCAGCTTCTCGAGTTCGACGTGTTCTTTTTGCAGTTGCTCTACAGTGTGTTGCAGCTTCTCGCCGGTATCGTTGAGCTTGCGCTCGAGGATGCCTAACTCGTCCGTTCCGGTCTTCTTCAACCTTGCCTCGAACTGCCCGTCCGCGAGTTTCCCCGCGTATTCAATAATGGCGCCCAATCGCGATGATACATACCTCGCAATCAGCGCCGCCAGAATCATCGCCGGAATAAAAGCGATCCCTACCGCCGCAAGCAACTGCCCGCGGATGGCATCGGCGCCCGTGCGCACTTCGGCCACTGGCACGGCCAGACGCAACGCCCCCGCATTCACCGGCATGGCGACGTAAAGAAAGGGGATACCCAGGGTCGGGCTGCGGCGCAATGCCGAACCGGCGCGCCCGGCCAGCGCCTCGAGAATCTCCGGCCTGTGCCCGTGATTCTCCATTTTGGCGGCGTCGGCTTCGGAATCCCGAATGACAGTCCCGTCCTTGGCGATCAAAGTCAGACGGCCGCCCAGGGCCTTCGCCATCGCATGCCAGGATTCATCGCTTCCGCTCTTGAATTTCCCACCCAGGACGGCCTCCAGCAGCTTGCCGCGCGCCGTCAGATCCCGAGTCAAACTGTCAATGTAGGTGCGTTCGGCAACTTTCGATGCCAGTACGTCCACGGCGAGCACAGCCACCACCAGGATGCTGAGCACCGCCAGAATCAGACGGAGAAAGAGGCGTCCAGTCAAGTTACTATTCTAGCGGTAGAGACGTTGCAGTTGGATGTATTTCAGCACTGCCGGCGGCAATTCGGCGGGCGACTCGCCGGCCGCCAGTTTCTGCCGGATCTCCGAACTCGAAACCGGCAGCGCCAGGGTTTCCAGCCGGTGTACCTGCGCATGCGGCGGCGCCTGATAGTCGTGCCCAGGCCGCGTTACCACGACAAATTCCACCAATTCCATCACTTCCGCGGCGCGATACCACGTCCCGATCTCCGCAAACGCGTCCGCCCCTATGAGGAAGAACAGCCTGTCGCCGGGGGCCAGAGTAGCCCTCACTCTTTGAATGGTATGGAAGGAATAGCTCTTCTCCGACCCTTCCTCCAGCCGGGAAGCCACAAAACGCGGATCGGCGGCGCAAGCCAGTTCCACCATGGCATACCTGTGGTCATAGGGTGTGGTTGTCTCCGTCTTGTGCGGAGGATTCGAGGCGGGCACAAACAACACCCTGTCAAGGTGGAACTCATCGGCTGCCTCCTGCGCTACCGTCAGGTGGGCCGAATGGATGGGATCGAAGGTGCCGCCAAATATTGCGACTTTCAAGTTTTCCAGTCTGCTCCGGCGAATTGGGAAAAACCTCAAGGTAACATAAGAAGGTCAATATGTTCGAACTTTCTCATCCGGATGTCGAGCGCGTCCTGCGCTTCGCGCTCGAGGAGGATATCGGCTCCGGCGACATCACGACCCAGTCCACGGTTCCGGAATCCAGGCAGGCCGAAGGCCGGTTCTACGCGCGGGAACCGCTCGTCCTCGCCGGCGTGGAGCTGCTGCCCCGCATCTACGGGTTGCGGGGCGGAGTGGAGCGCCTGGAACTGCATCGCCGCAGCGGCGATTCCCTTTCGCCCGGCGATTGCCTGGCCGCCGTACGCGGCAAAGCGTGGACATTGCTCGAATGCGAACGCACGGCGCTCAACTTCCTCCAACGCTTGAGCGGAGTCGCCACGCTCGCGCATCAATACGCCGATGCCGTGAAGCATACCCGCTGCCGCATTCTGGACACTCGCAAGACGACGCCCGGGCTGCGCCGTCTCGAGAAACTGGCGGTAGCCGCCGGCGGCGCGGTAAACCACCGCATGGGACTATTCGACGCCATCCTCATCAAGAACAACCACATCATCGCCGCCGGCGGAGTGCGCGCCGCCCTCGAACGGGCAAAACCTGCGGATGTCCCTGTCGAAATCGAAGTCCGCACGCGCGAAGAACTCGAGGAAGCCCTCCGCTGCGGAGCCGGGCGCCTGCTTCTGGACAACCTCACTCCGCCCGAAGCCGCCGAATGGATACGCTTCATCAACGGCCGGGCCACGGTGGAGCTTTCCGGCGGCATCACGCTCGAAACCGCCCGAGCCTACGCCGAAACGGGCGCGGACTTCCTCTCCTGCGGAGCCATCACGCACTCCGCCCGCGCCATGGATCTCAACTTCCGGATAGAACTCGATGCCATTTGACGCCGATTCCGTTGCCGAACAGCTACCCGGACGAACCATCCTCTGGCTCGAACAAACCGACTCCACAATGCTCGATGCCGCGCGGTTAGCCGATGCCGGCTGCCCGTCGGGAACTGTGGTTGGCGCTGATCTGCAAACCGCGGGGCAGGGCCGCCAAGGCCACTCCTGGTATTCGGAAAAAGAGAGCGGATTGTATTTTTCTCTGGTGCTGCGTCTTTCCCTCCCCGCCGGGCATCTTCCCATCCTCACCATGGCCCTGGGCCTGGCCGCCGCGGAGACAGTCGCGCAGCATTGCGGAGTCGCCGTAGACCTTCGCTGGCCCAACGACGTGCTGGCGGGCGGGAAGAAAGTGTGCGGCATTCTCGTCCAGCAAGCCCGCAATGCCCTGATCTGCGGCGTGGGCCTGAACGCGAACCAGCAACTGTTTCCCCCGGACCTCGCTCCCATTGCCACCTCGCTCCGCATTGCCGCCGGGCGCGCTTTCTCCCGCGAGGCGCTATTCATCAACTTGCTGTCTTCCATCGACCGCCATGCCGCGATCCTCGTCGAACAGGGCAAGCAGGCGGTCCTCGACCTGTTCACGCAAGCCTCCACCTACGTGCGCGGGCGCCGGGTCATGGTGGACCAGGGAGGCGAGCCGCTGCATGGAATCACGGAGGGAATGGATGCGGACGGCTTCCTCATCCTCCGCCGCGACGATGGCTCCCGAACGCTTATCCTCGCCGGCGGCGTCCGTCCGGTTTGAAGGAAGAAAGGACCCTGTATGCTCCTCGCGCTCGATGTCGGCAACACGAATGTCACCATCGGCATCTTTCATGGCGATACGCTCACTCATCACTGGC
>JADLBD010000200.1 GCA_020847975.1 Bryobacterales bacterium
TATGTTCTGGACCGTCCGAGGTGCGAATTCAATCATCGCCCTCCGCTGTTGTCATCTCAACGGCCGGTTCGAGGACTATTGGGAGGCCCGCCGGGCGGCCTGACTTCCACTTTTATGTCGCACACCCACGTTAAGGACGCTGTTCGACTGGCTGCCGAAGTTCGCCACCGCCGAAGCCAATGCGCTGTAGCATCTGGGCGAAACGCGGATCATCCCGCAGGCGTTTGTACGGAGGCCATGCGTGGAGCCAGGTGACATAAAGGGATTTCTCCTCAAGCGCTTGCCGAAGCGCGCTGAACGCCGCCTCGACATCGCCAAGCCCGGCGTACACTGTCGCGAAATCCGTCGCAGGCACGTAGCGACACTTCCGAATGACCTCTAGATTCCGGAGGCACTCCAGACTTTCCTGCCGTCGCTCCAGTACTGCTAGGACGTAGCCCAAGGCGGCCAAAACGCCAGTGCTCTCCGGCGCCAGATCGGCTGCTCGACGCAGATGCTTCACACCGACATCGGCGTCGCCACGTTCGGTGAGGATCAGGCCCAGGTAGAAGTGGCTGAAGTAGAAATCCGGACTGATCTGGAGAGCAAGCTGAATGACGTCGAACGCATGATCTAGGTCTCCGGCGACGTACAGGATCTTGGCAATGTGACTCAGGACCACCGCGCTTGGATCGTGCTCGAGCGTCTGGGCCTTTCGCGCCTGCTTGATCGCTTCAGAAAACCGGCCAACACAGATCAAGTGGCTTATATACCAGCAACGAACCTCGATCGAGTACGGCGCAAGCGCCAGGGCCTTTAGAAAAAGCTGATCACCAAGTTCCCAGTTCCATTCGTAGGCGGTCGTTGCGAAAGCAAGGGCGGCGTGGGCGCCCGCATCTCCGGGATTGGCGCTGATCGCCTTGATTGCCCACTCCTTGGCCTTCGGCATGGTCTCGTGTGGCGGGAATCCGAAGAGAGTCAGGAAGCAGTAGCACTCGGCTATGCCTGTCTGGGCGCTCGCCGAGTGTTCGGGGTCTTCGCGGATCGCTTCTTCGTAGAGCCTGATTGCCTCCATAGTCGGATCGGGCATCCGTTGGCCCCACAGATGGCGAGTTTCACAGACGAGTTGAAGGTAACGGGGATTCTGGGATTCTTGCACCTCGTGATGTCGAAGCTGGAACTCGGCGGAATATCCATCCTTACCAGAAGCCTTGGGAATCGAGATGATGATCACGTCGTCCGCGCCTTCCTGGTCGTAGTAATCGCGCAGCTTGGTCCTGAGGCGGCCCATTTCCCGGCGAACGTTGGAATCCTGGAGAGCATCAAACTGCCGGTACCCGAGCGCCTTCGCGATCGCTGCCTGGCTTTGCCGATGCCCTGCAAGAGTCTGTTCCACGCAGAAGCGCAGCAGCTTCGCCATATTAGGGGCATTCGAAAAAGTCCGACTGCCCACGATCTTGTTAAGCGCTTGAAGCACGTGCTCCGCGGGGATCTCAGCGCGCGTGTTCGGCATTGGCGGCGATGGCATGAAACCTCCAGGCGTCGCTCCGGAAAGGGGCCCACCCGTCCGCGCCATCGTAGCACAAAGAAATGAGCATCCGCTCAGCAAAAGCGAACTTTTGCTCGTGGTCTTTTTGCTCGTATGGCCGAAGTCTGGAGAAGTGGGTGCCAGCCGAGACGTGCCGGCCCATTACGCGCGATTCTTCCGTGCCCTGGGTCACCGGATACGGTCCTACCGAATGGAGCGCCAACTGAGCCAGGAGGATATGATCTCCCACGGCTTCAGTGTTCGCCACTGGCAGATGATTGAGGCCGGTCGCCCGATTACCGTCTTCACGCTGTTACGGATCTGCGAGACCTTCGAGGTTGCGCCGGAGGAGCTGCTGGCTGGCCTCACGCAGCATCTCCGGAAGCGAAAGAGAGAACCATAAAGTACCGCCCGGCAATGAAGCCGTTCCAGGCACGATCAGTCAAGTTTGGAATCGATGTCCCGCACAGAGTCTTCCAGGTCATTGATCGTGTGCTCGATGTCCCGAATCTTGTCGTACTTCTCGTCGATCCAGACCTGCACCCGATCCGCGAACTCCGATGAGCGGGCGTCTCGCTGCAGGTCGCGACAGCGGTCGACGTCTCGCTCGATTTGCGCGACGATGTCGCGAAGGTGGTCGATGCGGGAGAGCTTCCGGGATTTGGCTTCTCGAAGGCCTTGTTGCCATGCCTCGTGTTTGCTCTGACGCTCCTGCTGGCGTCTTTGCCAGTCTGCCTGCCGCCGCTCCAGTACCGCCGTCGCGATGTCATAGGCCTCATCCAGGATTCCCCTGATCTCATCGAACTGCCACTTCTCCATCGTCCGGCCCTTCATTGCCTGATGGACCTCGCGCACCTTCGCCTTCGCATCGCGAGGAAGCTCTTCGGCCCAGCCTTTTGCCTGATAGGCATCATGCTTGAAGGCCCCATAGTTGAAGTCGCAGATCTCTTTCCAGCGGTAGTGAATCGTCTCCTTAACGGAAAGATACTTTTCCCAACAAGCATCGTGGTCCTCTCGGAGCATCCGATTCGTCTTGTCCTTCAGCATCTCCAGGACTTCGTGGAGCATCTCACGAGCTTTTCGCAAGTCCTGGCCTGACTCGGCGCCATGCGCCTGGTGATAGGTGTCATCCAGTTTCGATTGGACCAGTTCGCGCCGCTGTCGCGATAGGTCCGCGCGATCGTTCCAGAAAGCCATCGGTTCAGTAATCCGGCAGGTAGGCCTGGGGGTCGAGGCCGAGACGACGGAGCCGTTCCATCGCATCGTCCTCCTCGAAGTCACGTTCTTCAGCGGTCCGCTTGCCCACATTCCTCTCCTGCAATCCAAGCCTGGCCCGTACGTAGTTGTTCACGCTCTGGCCGGCGGCGCGGGCCCGCGCTTCCACATCGAGCATCTCTGCAACGTTCAGCCTGATTCGGAGGATGCGTTTGTCGAGTGCATGGGGCATGGCTTTCACATGCCATCATGCCACGCCGATGCGCATGTATAGGCAATCCGGATTTCTCTCCGAACAATATTGCTCACTCAGGATCTTCAAGGGCGGTGTCAACCGCGCGCGTGCGTGCGAAGCATGTGGAACGCCAAAAGGTCCGGTGATGTGCGGCGAGTCAATAACCGACAGTCTCATATGCCAAGATTGGACTCAGGTCGTGGCAGCGCAAAGCGTCCGAGTGCAAGCACATGGCACGATTGCCGCGTTCTCACGGTCTTCTGACCCGATTCTCTTCGAGCAATATTGCTCGGAGAGAAATTCCGACTCCCTATACATGCACATCTGCGTGGCATGGGTGGCAGCCGTGAAGACTCGCCTGCTGAGCCTCGCGGAATTCCGCTCGCGAATTTCGCCCGTCTTGAACGCCGCCCCAGATGGGAGTGGCCTTACTCATTGATAACAATCGAGATAAAACGTTTGACTACGGTTATGTTGTTTTGCCATAATCGCCGCAGTCAAATAGCGTGGCGCCGGGACGCCACGATTTTCAAAACCATCTCCCGCATCTGGCTTAGGCGACGTGTCGGCTGAAGCCAACTTCTGAGCGCACCAGATAACTCCAGAGAGCACCAGCATCGGAGTCGCAATTCACCACCAAGGCGATTTCGATGGAACGCGATATTGCCGTCTACAGCTACGACGGCGCACTCCTTCAATGGATTGATCAAAAGCGATTCAAACGGCTATTCGACGGCGACCGCCTGGCGCGCGTCGTCAAGACCCGTGCGGGTCGGGTCAAGCGCGTAACGCTCCGGCCCATGCCTGGCGAGTGGAAGCCGTCGCTCTTGTCCGACTACAACGGCACGAAGTACTCCTTCCAGCACTACCTCGACGATGGCCATCGGTGCTATCGGTTACGCGCGCTTGGCGACAACCGGAACGACGAGGAGTATTACCTTGCGCCCGAGGAAGCGCGGCCGATCTTTCTGCGCGTGCTGGTGGAATGCCTGGTGCCGGCACCGGCGGCGGTTGGTGCGTGATGTGCCCAGACTGCCTGAGCGACAACGTTGAGACGTGGGAGTACGACTATGGCGTCTGTCCACAGACCGGCTATCACGATGCTGGCGAGCGTTTCAAATGCCACGATTGCGGGGCGACGGGCGACGCCGACGATCTGGTGCTGCGCGACGACGAGGACTCGATCGAGCCACGCACGCACGAGCATCGCTGCACGTCTCGGTCCGTTGGTTCCTTCCCGGCACTTAGCGGCGGCGGGTAATCCGATTGCCTAAGTCCGCTAGCGACAGATCGAGAATTCGTTGGTCGCCTGGTCGGCCCACGGCGCGCACCCTCCCGTACCGTGGGCTGGCTGGTAGGACAGGACCACCCGCCGCCACCGGGCGCAACGTGGGCCACCTGTGGCGCAACGGCTGGGGATTGGGCGAGCCATGGCGCGAGAGAGTACCACGTTCTTGGAGCGAGCCAAAGACGCCGAGAGCACCATGTCGAGCGAGCAATGACGACGATGATTGAGATTTTGCGGGTAGTTCTTACGCTGCTCGAAACCATAAATCTACTAACAAAGGAGATGAAGCGAATGCAGGTAGACCTGACGTAACTGCGTGCCGACGTCGACACGCTCAAGACGGAGACCGCCGCCGCGCTGGATCGCGTTGCGGTGAATGTGAAAGCGCTGAAGGACCAGATCGCTGCTGGCGGCGGCGTGACGCAGGCCGACATCGACGGCATCGCCACCAGCATCGAAGGCGTGATCACCAGCCTCAAGAACCTCGATCCGATTCCGCCGGACACAGGTTCGCTGCCGACGCCGTAGTCGCGAGCAAGATCGAGCCATCAGCGACGAGAGCACCACTCAGCGGCGTGCGAGCCAATGTAGTCGAGACACCAGCATTGCCGAGCGAGCCAACCCAGCCGTGGGCACCAACGATGCCGAGCGAGCCACGCGCCTTGTGAGCACCAAGTACACCGAGCGCGATTCCATTGCAGGAGATCGCGTTTCTTGACAAAACAGATTCACCGCCACGTGCTCAACTTGGGTGCCGGCGTTCAAAGCACGACGGTGTACTTGATGTACGTGGCCTCCGAGATCCAACCGGCCATCGAGTGCGCCGTCTTCGCCGACACCGGCGAGGAACCGGAGACCATCTACCGGCATCTCGATTGGCTGCGGTCCTTGAACGGCCCGCCCATCGTGACGGTGAGCACCGGCAAATTAGGGGACGACCTCCAGCGCGGCCGGAATTCCACCGGCCAGCGGTTCGCGTCGATCCCGGCGTACACGGCGGCGCGCGAGGGTCACAAGATCGGAATCGTTCGCCGGCAATGCACGCGCGAATACAAGATCGAACCCATCGAGCGGTACATCCGCGCCGAACTCCTGGGAATGGCGCGTGGCCAGCGGGTGCCGAATGGGATCACTGTCTTCCAGTCCTACGGCATCTCGATGGACGAGGCGGGCCGCTCGATCCGGATACGCGACCGCCTGGCGGATCGCCACTGGTTGACGCCGGTGTTCCCGCTGCTCGACCGGCAGATGACGCGCGGAGACTGCTACCAGTGGCTCCAGCGTTTCGGCGTGCCGCATGAGGTTCAGAAGAGCGCATGCGTCTTCTGCCCGTTCAAGTCGAACGCCGAGTGGCGCCGGATGCGCGACACCGATCCGGAGAGTTGGGCGCGCGCGGTTGAGATCGACAACGCGCTCCGCGTTCCTGGCAACGTGGTGAACCGGAATCTCGATCAGAAGTTGTACGTGCACGTCAGTTGCGTGCCGTTGGAGAAAGCGGTCCTCGGGCCGGACGATGATCCGCGCCAGTATTACCTCGGCCTCAATTGGACGGCAGAGTGCGCGGGGATGTGCGGCGTGTGAGGGATGTGGAACGAGCGGTTGGAACAGGCGGCTGCCGAGATGCGCGAGCGCAATCTCGCACAGCAGCAGCAGGAGATTGTCGCCACGTACCCGCGTCCCGCGCGGACTGGGGAAAGCCGCCAGAGCCAGCGCGCCGGTTTGGACGCGGCACGAGCTCGTCACGCCGCTAGCGCGCGGGAACGCCAGGACGACGCGATAGTGCTTCCTGCTGCGGTGCCGGCGATCCCGGATCACATTGATCCGCGGGCTTTGCCGCCACGCAAGGCGCTTGGCCGGCCCAAGGGCATGAAGCGGATGGCGCAGGAGCTCTATCCGGTCTGTCCACGATGCAACGGCTCGAACGTGATTCGGCGAGGTGTCCCGAAGGGGCTCCAGCAGTACCGATGCAAGGACTGCCAGCGGAACTTCGCCGGACGCGGGGTCCGGCTTTTGGAGCCGGTTGTCGTCAAGCTCATCTGCTACCGGTGTGGTGCCGAGGGCCGGAACATGGGGCCGTCGCCGGACTCCGGACGCACCGGCTACTGTGCGATGTGCCGGAAACGGTTCATCCAGGGCGGCAGGAACGAGCTCGCGAAGTACCACCTGTTGCTGGACCGACGCATCGCCGAGTTGAAGTTGCCGGAAGACGTCAAGGCTGAGGTGCTCCAGATGGCGTACCGCGACGTGCTCGAAGGCGCGGGCTACTGCTGGACCGTGGAGCTGAAGACGAAGGAGGCTTGGCGGAATGCGCGTGGCGAGTATGGCCAGCGTGGATCGGACGACCGGACGTATCGGCGGGTAGCCGAGGGACAGAGGGTTTATGACTACGGCGATTGAGACGCTCTTCGGCACGGTCCTCGTTCCGCAACCGGATCCGGGATCGAAGGGCATGACCGCCGACGAGATCCGGATCGTCGAGGCGTTGTACGGTTGCTCGTTCTCTCCTGGGAGCAGCCAGAAGAGGTTCGTCCGGAACATGCTTCACCGCGATCGCGCCAAGCCGTTGACCGACCGCCAGCGCGCGTACCTATGGGCCATCGCGTGGTCCTGGCGCAGACAGTTGCCCGGCTCGCTTGTGCGGTTGGCGGGTGAGTATAGCGGCGGTGTCGGGATTCGTGGACGGAAGGTGCTGGAGGCCACGGCGTGATGCTGTCGTACTGGAGGCGTGTCGCCGCACCGATCATCGCGAAGGTACTTCAGGACACCGCAGGCCAGCCCGCGCGTGAAGTCCGGGCCGCGTTGTTGAAAGCGTATCCGTTCGGTCCTCGGAAACATCATCCGTATCGCATCTGGCGCGATGAGGTCCGGACGCAGATGGGTCGCCGGAAGTTGGACAACCGTGTTCGGAAGGCGCAGGGACGGGAGCCAGAACCGCCCGATCCTCGGCAGACCGCGCTATTCGCATGAGTATTGCGCCGACTTTTATGAAGACCAGGGCCCAGATCGCATACGAAGCCTACTTCGAAGCAGCGGGCGGCAAGTCGCTCGCGACCGGCCAACCGTTGCCTCAATGGGACGCGCTCTCGCCGGAGATTCGTGCGGCGTGGGAAGCGGCCGCCGTCGCGGTAATGAAGTCGGTAGGACAGGACATCATCAGGTACGCCGAATGAACTTTCAGGCGGTCGCCGTCCAAATGGCGCGGCGCATTGAGATTTGGCCGCTTGACCGGTTGAAGCCGTACGCGCGCAACGCGCGCACGCACTCGGATGCGCAGGTCGCACAGATCGCAGCATCGATTGTGGAGTTCGGCTTCAACAACCCGATCCTCGTCGACACCGGGGAAGGGATCGTGGCCGGCCACGGGCGCCTCCTGGCGGCGCGGAAGTTGGGTCTCGCTGAATGTCCGGTGGTGGTGCTGGACCACTTGAGTGAGACCCAGCGTCGCGCATATATCATCGCGGACAACAAGCTCGCGCTCAACGCAGGGTGGGACGAGAAGATGCTGGCCGTGGAGTTGCGCGAACTCGATGCTGCCGGGATGGACCTGGGCACCGTGGGATTCTCCGATGTCGAGTTGGAGGACCTGTTCGTCGACGAGGAGCCGGAGTCGCCGCGCGATGTCGAGGAAGAAATTCCGGACGAGCCGGCCAATCCGGTCACCCGGCCTGGCGACGTGTGGGTGATTGGGAAGCACCGGTTGATTTGCGGCGATTGCCGGGATCGGAATACTCTCGGAATGTTATTCCCGGTTCATGCGCGCGCGAACGTGGTGATCACCTCGCCGCCGTACGCAAAGCAGCGGGACTACGACACCACGAGTGGCTTCACGCCGATCCCGCCAGAGCAGTACGTCGCCTGGTACGCTGCCGTGGCTGCCGGTGTGGAATCGGTCCTCGCGCCGGACGGATCGTACTTTCTGAACATCAAAGCCCACGCCGATGAAGGCGAGCGGAACTTGTACGTGATGGATCTCGTCCTCGCGCACAAGCGGCTGTGGGGCTGGCGCTTCGTTGACGACCTTTGCTGGCGGAAAACAGACAATGGCGTGCCTGGCGGTTGGGGAAATCGCTTCAAAAACGCATGGGAACCTGTGTTCCACTTCTGCCGCCAGCAAGAGATCAAGTTCCGGCCGAAACGGGTCGGACACGAGTCGGAGGATTGTTTTGATTACAGCCCCAACAATCCGAAGTCGAAGTCCGGCAGCGGGCTCCTGGGAACTGGCGCGCGTGGCGCCGCAGCCGATGGCGGGAAGAACCAGTCGGCCTGGCAGCGTTCGCGTAGCAGCCTGACTAGTGACTCGGATGGCCGGCGCGCTGGTGTGGCGCGGCCATCCAACGTAATCGAGGTCAAGAGCGAGTCGAGCCAGGGATCGCACTCGGCTCCGTTCCCGCGCGCGCTGGTGGAGTTTTTTGTGCTCGCGTATTCGGATCCGGGCGATGTGGTCTTCGATCCGTTCTGCGGGTCTGGAACCACGATAGCCGCCGCGGAGTTGCTCGGGCGCACCGGGTACGGAACAGAGCTCTCGCCGGCCTACTGCGACGTGATCGTCCGGAGGCTTATGGCGTTGACCGGGAACGACGCGGCGATGGACGTTACCGGAGAAACATTCGCAGCGGTCGCCGAGGCGCGTGGCGTTCCGCTCGATCAGGCCTTAAACCCCAAGGCGAACGACTCGCGCGCCATCAAGCACAACGGGCCCAATCCACATTACGGGTCCAAGCGAAAAGCTTCGTAAGCCATTCGAAGTGCGAGAACCACCGCCTCCGAGCGAGCCAGTCCGCAGAGAGCACCAGGGGAGATAGCGAGCCATTGAGCCGACATGGACCATGTCCAACGAGCGATCTTCCATCAGTTAACTGACAAAAGGAGAAAACCAGTATGCCCGAAGTCGCGACGCCGAATCAGGCGGAACGTGAATTTGAAACCGGATCGGACGAGTTTTTCAAGTCCCACTCCGAACTGACCGCAGCCAACGCCAAGCGGACCTACGATGAGTACCAGCACGCCGGTCTGGAACACATCCGGAACAACCAGAGGTTGTTCGATCAGGCCGCATCCAACTTGCAGACGCAGTTGGCATCTATCAACAACATCACGACGCAGCACCTGCAGAACGCGGTTGCGGCGGCGCATCAGATCAACCAGAACGCGATCGAGACCGCGAACATGACGGCCAAGCAGGCTGTGAAGCACGCGGACGTCGCGGCGGATGCGATGTGGAACCCCGTGCAGCAGGGCACGGCAGATACGCTCACCGCCACCGGCTACACGCCGAATCGCGCCGTCGATACGGCGACCGCCGGTGTCAGCGTCTCGGCCGAGGCGGTGGCTGCCGCCGTTGCCAAGCAGGTCGACGCGACCGTTACGCCGGTCGTTGCGGTCCTGCAGCAGTTGATTCAGGCGCTCGCTACGGCGACGACCGCAATCGCCAACACGGTCAACCAGACCCAGCCCAAGAGCTAGGGGACCACAACAATGATCGCGCAGAACGGAACCAAGCATCCTGCGAGTGCCACGAATTCCGTGTGCGTTCTGCGCGATCTCGCTATTGAACGCTGGCCAATCGACAAGCTCGTGCCCTACGCGAGGAACGCGCGCACGCACTCCGATGCGCAGGTCGCACAGATCGCGGCATCGATTGTGGAGTTCGGGTGGACCAACCCGATCCTCGCTGGCAGCGACGGCGTGATCGTCGCCGGCCATGCGCGCCTGGCTGCCGCACGCAAGTTGGGTATGACCGAAGTGCCGGTCATCGTCCTTGATCACCTCACGCCAACGCAGCGGCGCGCGCTGGTCCTCGCCGACAACCGCCTGGCGCTCAACGCCGGATGGGACGAGGAGATGCTGAGGGTCGAACTGGCCACACTGAAAGAGGAGAACTTCGACCTTGACGTGGTCGGCTTCACCGACGAGGAGGTCGATGCGTTCCTCTCGGACGAGGAGCCGAACCAAGGGCTGGTCGAAGACGATGCGGTTCCGGACCAACTAGCGAAGGTCGTCACCGTCCGTGGCGACTTGTGGCTCCTGGGAGACCACCGGTTGCTATGCGGCGACGCCACGCAGATGGCCGACGTCGAGAAAGTCATGGCTGGCGGGCTGGCCGATATGGTCTTCACCGATCCGCCCTACAACGTCGACTACGAGGGCAAGACTGCGAAGAAGCTCAAGATCGGCAACGATGCCCTCGGCGGTAAGTTCTATGAATTCCTGCGCGACGCCAGCGCGAACATGCTGGCGGTCACCAAGGGCGCGATCTACATGTGCATGTCCTCGTCGGAGTTGCACACGCTTTATGCGGCCTTCCTGGATGCCGGTGGTTACTGGTCCACCTACGTGATCTGGGCCAAGCACCACTTCACGTTGGGCCGGTCGGATTACCAGCGCATGTACGAGCCGATCCTGTACGGTTGGCGCAAGGGCGCGGAACACTTCTGGTGCGGCGCGCGCGACCAGGGGGACGTGTGGTTCATCAAGCGGCCGGCGAGCAGCCAGGAGCACCCGACCATGAAGCCGGTCGAGCTCGTCGAGCGCGCCGTCCGGAACAGCAGCAAGTCGCGCGATACGATCCTGGACCCGTTTGGCGGGAGTGGGACGACGATGATCGCGTGTGAGAAGGCGGGCCGGCAGGCGCGCCTGGTGGAGTTGGAGCCGAGGTACTGCGACGTGATCATCCGTCGATGGCAGGAGTGGACTGGCGACGTCGCTCGCCACGCCGAGTCGGGCCGCGCATTCAACGAAGTTGCGGCCGAAATCGAGGCAAGGGTCGCCTGAAGCAGGAAAGCCGCCAGCAGGACGCTGGCGGCAAGGAAGGATAGGTTCACCACTCGATGCCGTGTTCGATGGTGTCGACGCGATAGTAGTCGTATCCGAAGAGGCCGTCTTCGAGGTGCTGGATTTCGATGCTGGTGTACTCGTCAGCCTCGATCAGTTTGGTGGCGGCGGCGCGGGCGGTTGCCTCGTCGGCCATCCACGCTCTCTCGTGGCTGGTGATCACGCAACCGTGCTCGGCGTCGTAGAGGCGGTACGGGGAAGGTGCTGGCATGCTGGTCTCTACAGTTCGATCGCGAGGAATTCGGCGGCTACGCGGTGCTCGCCGTCCAAGCCGCGCGCCCAGATCTTGTAGATGTACGGGCAAAGACGGTCATGCTCGGGCTGGCGGATGCGGCGTCTCCAGTCGTCGCGGGCTTCGTCGCGTCCTTCGCCGATGGTTGCTACGACGCCAAGCGGCTCGTAGTGGCCGTCTTCGTCCTCGACGATCAGTGTTGCCAGCCCAAGGTCGGTGTTGGCGGTCAGTTTGATCGCAAAACCAGGCGTGGCAGCCTGCTGCTTGCGCTTATTGGCGGTGGCGGTCTTCATACATGACGATTCATCGCTCGGGTTGGCCCCGGAAGCAAGCAAAATCGGACTCCACAAACAGAAACGCCGCCAACCTCGCGGGCGGCGGCGTGATTTCGCGGTGGAGGCGACTACTTGGCGATGTGGTACGTCCGCTCCCCTGCGTCGTTCTTGCTGGACTCCACCGTCAGGCCCATCTTCTTGGTCAGTTGGCCCGAAATGAAGCCCCTAATCGAGTGGTTCTGCCAGTCGGTGGCCTTGGCGATCTCGGCCATCGTCGCGCCATCCTTGCGGCGCAGGAGGTCGAGGACGATCTCCTTCTTGCTGCCTTCGCGCGGGGTGGCGGTTTTGGCGGCTTTGGACGCCTTCTTGCTGGCCTTCTCCTTGGACTTCGGCGCGCTCTTGGCTGCCGTGTTGGGGGAGGCGCTCTTTGCGGCCTTCTTGGCCTCCTTCTTGGCCTTGGGCGCGCCCTTTTTCTGGCTGGCGCCCTTCTTCGAGGAGGCCTTCTCCGGCGCGACGTTCGCGCCCTGTTCCGCAACAGCGGCGGTTTCGGTAGCAACTACGGCTTCATTCGTCATGATCGTTCGGTTTCCCTTTCGGCGGCTTATATCCGCGCATGACGATTCATCACTCTGGTCGCCCCTGAAAGCAAGCGCTTTTCGAAGGAAGTTTTTATGGCAGTAATGAGCCAGCGGGCATACGCCCGCCACCGTGGGGTGGCGATCAACGCCGTCCAAGCGGCGATCCAGAGTGGCCGGATTTCGACCTCACCGGACGGCCAGATCGATTCCGACGTCGCGGACAAGGAGTGGGCTCGCAACACCAGGCAGCAGGCACCGCCGACCGGCGCGCGCCGCACGCAATCGGACGACGAAACCGAGGTTTTCGGCGCAAGCCAATATAACAAAGCACGAGCGGTGCGCGAGCACTACCAGGCACGGCTGGCCAAGTTGGAGTACGAGGAGAAGACCGGCAAGTTGGTTCCGGCCGACGAGGTAAAGATAGCGGCGTTCAATCTGTTCCGCCGTTACCGCGACCACATGTTGAACATCGCCGACCGGGTGGCGGCGATCCTTGCTGCCGAGACCGAGGCGGCGAAGTGTTACGAGATCCTCTCGACCGAAATCAGGAAGGCATTGAATGAATTTGCCGACGCCAACGGCTGAGGAGATCTATTCTGCGGCGGCGGCGGCCGGAATGCGTCCGGACCCGCTGCTGACGATCTCCCAGTGGGCCGACAAATACCGGACGTTGTCCCAACGGGCCAGCGCTGAGCCAGGCCCGTGGCGCACGGATCGGACGCCATACCTGCGCGAGATCATGGACTGCCTCTCGCCGTCCTCGCCGATTGAGCGCACGGTCTTCATGAAGGGCGCGCAGATCGGCGGTACGGAGTGTGGCAACGACTGGATCGGCTATGTGATCCACCAGGCGCCAGGCCCGATGATGGCGGTCCAGCCAACCGTGGAGATGGCCAAGCGCAATTCGAAGCAGCGCATCGACCCATTGATTGATGAGTCGGAAGTGCTACGCGCTCTGGTGAGCGATCCCAGGTCGCGCGATTCCGGCAACACGATGCTGTCGAAGGAATTCCCTGGCGGCGCCCTGGTTATGACCGGCGCAAACAGTGCCGTCGGCTTGCGTTCGATGGCGGCGAGGTATCTGTTTCTCGATGAAGTTGACGCCTATCCTGGCGATGTCGAGGGAGAGGGCGATCCCATCAATTTGGCTTTGGCCCGCACGCGCACGTTTGCGCGACGCAAGGTCTTCATGGTCTCGACGCCGAAGATCACCGGCATGAGCCGGGTCGAAAAGGCGTATGAGGACAGCGACCGCAGGCAGTATTGGGTGCCGTGTCCGCTCTGCCGCGAATTCCAGGTCCTTAAGTTCGCCCAGTTGAAGTGGCCGAAGGACGAACCGGAGAAGGCAGTCTACGCCTGCGAGCACTGCGGGCAGGACATCCAGAACCACCAGAAGCAGTGGATGCTCGCGCGCGGCCAGTGGCGCGCGAATCCAGGCCCAAAATGGGATCGCATCACGGCCGGCTTCCATTTGTCCGGATTGTACTCGCCGGTTGGTTGGTTCTCGTGGGGTGATGCGGCCAAGCAGTTCGACCAGGCGCAGAAGGACCCAACGCTGCTCCAGGTGTTCGTGAACACGGTGCTGGGCGAGACGTGGACGATGATGGGCGAGGCGCCGGACTGGAAGCGCCTGTACGACCGCCGCGAGACCTACAAGTTGGGCACGGTCCCAGATGGCGGAATGTTCCTCACGGCTGGCGCGGACGTCCAAGCCGATCGCATCGAGGTCGAAGTTGTCGCGTGGGGACGCGGCAAGGAGTCGTGGTCGATTGATTACAGGGTCTTCGAAGGAGACACCTCGCGCCAGGCGGTCTGGGAAAAGCTCACTGCAATGCTGAATGAGACTTACCGGACCCAGACCGGAATCGATCTCGCGATTCTACAGGTGGCCGTGGACTCGGGCTACGCGACCACCGAGGTTTATCAGTGGGCTCGCCGGCAGGGTGGCCGCGTGCTGGTGATCAAGGGCGACGTTCGCTCTACGGCGCTTCTTGGTGCGCCCGCGCCGATTGAGGTTGGACCCTTCGGCGCCAAACTGAAGCGCGGAGTAAGAGTTTGGCCTGTCAACTCCGGGATGGCCAAGGAGGAGTTGTACCGGTGGCTCAGGCTCGACCGTCCGACCGACGAAGATCTCGAAAAGGGAATCTCGTTTCCCACTGGCTACTGCCACTTCCCGCGTTACAGCGAGGAGTACTTCCAGCAGATCACTGCTGAGCAACTGGTAACCAAGCTCGTCAAGGGCTATCGGCGACACGAGTGGGTCAAGATGCGCCCGCGCAACGAGGCGCTCGACTGCCGCGTGTACGCGCGCGCGGCCGCTGCGCGGGCAGGGATTGATCGGTTCACGGACAAGCATTGGGCGGATATCGAAGCCAGGTTGAAACCGAAGCCCGTGGAGAAGCTGGTGATCTCCACGTCGGACGACGAAGCAAGAGAGCCGAGGGACCTTACGTGGCTCGGGGGACGGGGAAAGAAGTGGCTCGGAAGATGAAGATCAAAGGCCTGCAACCAGGCGAGACGCCGGCACAACCGCATCCGCAATCGGACCGCGTTTGGGAGTATGCGACGGTCACTGCTGAGGCGGAGTCGCAGGACTTGCTCGCGAATTATGGCGCGCGCGGGTGGGAACTCGTCGCTGTCGTGAAGGAGTTCGGGACGCGGGTGGTCTTCTACTTCAAGCGGAGGCGGCAGTAATGGCTTGGGTGCAATCCGATCTGGACGCCATCGACAAGG
Source organism: Bryobacterales bacterium (assembly GCA_020847975.1). GTDB lineage: Bacteria > Acidobacteriota > Terriglobia > Bryobacterales > Bryobacteraceae > CADEFT01. The sequence continues at coordinate 14,895 of JADLBD010000200.1, forward strand.
CGATTGCGAGCGGCGAACTGACCGTCCACTTCGCCGACCGCTCGGTGACCTACCGCTCGCTCGATGAGCTTCTCAGGATTCGGGCTCTGATTATGGACAACTTGCAGAGCCAGACGGGAACGACTCCGGAACGCTTCAGTTTGGCGAGGACTTCGAAGGGATGAACTGGCTGGACAAAGCAATCTCGTGGGTGGCGCCGGAAGCCGGCCTGCGTCGCGTGCGCGCGCGTCGTGCGGCAGAGCTCGTGGTGCGTCTCGCCTACGAGGGTGCGCGCACGGGCCGACGAACCGATGGCTGGATCGCCACAGGCAATTCCGCCAACGCTGAGATCGCGGTGGCTATCTCGAAGCTCCGCGAGCGGTCGCGCGATCTGATCCGGAACAACGCCTGTGCGTCGCGCGCTGTCGCCGAGGTTATCGGCAATGCCGTCGGAACGGGGATCACGGCGCAGTCGCGCACCGGCGCGCCGGAGTTGAATAGCCAGATCGATAGCGCCTGGCTGGATTGGATGGAGCAGTGCGATGCCGATGGGCAGGCCGATTTCTACGGCCTTCAGGTGCTCGTGGCGAGGACGGTCTTCGAGAGCGGCGAGTGCCTCGTTCGGTTCCGCCAGCGCAAGAGTTCTGATGGCTTGAAGATTCCGCTCCAGTTGCAGGTGTTGGAGCCGGACTATCTCGATCACACGAAGACGCAGAAGACGGATACCGGCTACATCATCCAGGGCGTGGAATTCGATCTGGTTGGACGCCGCACGTACTACTGGCTGTACGGCCAGCATCCCGGTGACGTGGTCCGGACTGGCGTGCGCGGAGGCATCGGATCTCTTCAGTCCGTCCGCGTGCCGGCGAGCGAGGTCCTGCACATCTACCGGAAGGACCGGCCTGGTCAGGTGCGTGGCGTGCCGTGGCTCGCGCCGGTGATCATCACGTTGCGCGACCTCGACGAATACGAGGAAGCGGAGTTGGTCAGGAAGAAGATCGAGGCCTGCTTTGCAGCGTTCGTGACGCAACCGCAGGGCGCCGATGGCCCGATGATTGGAGCGGCAGACGCCGCGACCGATGGGACAAGCTCGACGAGCTCCCCCCATCGCGTGGAGTCGTTCGAGCCGGGCATGATCGAGTACCTAAAGCCCGGTGAGGAGATCACGTTCGCGGCGCCCACTTACGCAGCGGGATATCGCGATTACGTCGCCGCCAAGCAGGCGCAGATCGCCACGGGCCTGCAACTGACCTATGAGCAGTTGACCGGCGACCTCTCGCGCGTGAACTATTCGAGCTACCGTGCCGGCCTGCTGAGTTTCCGGAACGGCATCGAGATGTTCCGGTGGGCATCGTTCATTCCGATGTTCTGCATTCCGGTGTGGGACCGCGTCATGCAGGTTGCGTTCGCGGCGGGCGCGATCGCGGAGGCTGGCCCGTTCAAAGTCGAGTGGACGCCGCCTGGTTTCGGCAGCGTCGATCCGTACAAGGACTCGGTCGCGACGTTGAACCGCATCCGCATGGGGACGCTCACACTGCGGCAAGCCATCGCGGAGCAGGGCTATGACCCAGATGCGCAGATCGAGCAGATTGCTGAAATCAACCGGGTCCTCGACGAGAAAGGGATCGTGCTGGATTGCGACCCGCGCAAAGTCAGCAAGACCGGCACAGAGCAGGCCAGCGTGAAGGAAGAGGGCGGCAACCAGCCGCAGGAGGTGAAGTGATTATGGCTACGGAAACCGACATCCAGATTCAGCATCGTGTTCGCGATTCGGACGGTAAAGAGAAGGTGCAGCGGTCCAAGGCCGAAGTCGTTCACCTCGACGGCCGCACTGAGATTGGAGAGGTGCCGCACCAGCGGTTGCTCGTCCAGTTGGCGAAGACCGACAGCGAGAAGCGCTCCGCGGAGATGACGTGGTACACGGGCGCGACCGTGCGCCGGTACGGTTGGGGCGGGCCGTTCAATCTGTCGTTCAGCATGGACCCAGCGCACGTGCGCATGGGCCGGCTGGCGAGTGGTAGTGCGCCGTTGCTCGATTCCCACAACGACTGGAAGCTCAACGATGTTCTTGGCGTCATCGACAGGGCATGGATCGAGGGCGGTGTCGGCAAGGCGAGTGTGCGGTTTTCGAACCGCGATCAGGTGACCCCGGTCTGGAAGGACGTTGAGGATGGCATCCTTCGCAACGCCTCGATGGGCGTCGCGATTCACAAGCTCAAGGAGACGACGAAGGAAGGCGACCAGATCAAAAGCTATCTGGCTGTCGACTGGGAGCCGGAGGAAGTTTCGGTCGTGCCCATCGGGGCAGATCCGGGCGCTGGGTTCCGGGCGTCGGATCAGGAGCAGTTTTTCCAGATCGAGCAGGAACAGGTTTTGCGGGCAACCAGCCCAAAGGAGAAAGAAGTGGAACAACAGGAAACCACTACCAAACCGGGCGATCAGGCCCGCACGGAAGTGAATCTGGATGCGGAACGGCAGGCCGCTGCGCTGGCCGAACGCACCCGCGTCGTGGAACTGCGCAAGGTCTGCCGGTCGCTGAATCTCGATGAAGCATTGGCAGAGCAGCACATCGAGAAGGGAACGTCCGTTGAGGACTTCCGCAAGCTCGCCATCGACGAGAAGGCGAAAAAGACTGCTGGTCCTCCTGACACGGGGGTACGCGTCGATCGGGATGAGGCCGATGTGCGGCGGGCTGGCATGGCGGCGTCCCTGCTCTTCCGGTTCGACCCGACGAAGTACCCGCTCAAAGACGACCTTGGCCGCGACTTCGTGGGCCTGACGCTGCTCGATCTGGCGCGCGAGTGTCTGGAGGCTGGCGGGAAGCGCAGCACCCGGCGCATGCACCGCAACGAGATCGCGGCGCTCGCTCTCAGCACGTCGGACTTCCCGAACATCCTGGCCGACGTCGCCAACAAGACCCTGCGGCAGGCTTACGACGCCTACCCGCAGACGTTCAAGCCGTTCTGCCGCCAGCGGTCGGCGTCGGACTTCAAGAACATCAACGCGATGCAGTTGGGTGAGGCTCCGCAACTCCTCAAGGTCAACGAGAAGGGCGAGTTCACTCACGGGTCGATCGCCGAATCGAAGGAGACCTATAAGCTCCTGACCTACGGCCGGATCGTTTCCCTCACCCGGCAGACGATCATCAACGATGATCTGAGCGCGTTCACTCGCATCCCGGCTGGATTCGGTGTTGCGGCGGCGACTCTCGAAAGCGACACGGTGTGGGGCATCGTTACCGCGAATGCGGCGATGGCCGATGGCACCGCCCTCTTCCACGCGAATCACTCGAACCTCAACTCGGGCGGCGGCAGCGCGCTTGCGCTCGCGGGCCTCGGCACCGGTATGGCGAACATGGCCAAGCAGAAAGGTCTCGACGGCCTGACCACGCTCAACCTGCAGGGGCGCTATATCGCGGTCCCGGTGGCGTTGCAGTTGACCGCGTTCCAGTTGATCGCAGCGAATTTGGCTCCTGCCGTATCGGCGAACCTCGTTCCCGAGTATCTCCGGGCGTTGATGCCGATCGCGGAGCCTCGGCTTGATGCGTCGAGCGCTACGGCTTGGTACCTGTTCGCGTCGCCTGACCAGATCGACACCATCGAGTATGCGTACCTCGAGGGAAATGAGGGCGTGTATCTCGAAACGCGGCAGGGCTACGACGTCGATGGCGTCGAGATCAAGGCGCGGCTCGACTTCGGCGCCAAGGCCATCGATTTCCGGGGCATGCAGAAGAACGCTGGCGCTTAATCGCACGGCACAGAAAGGAGAAAAGGAATGAAGAACTATGTTCAGCATGGCGAAACCATCACGCTCACTGCGCCGTATGCGGTGAGCTCGGGCGGCGGCGCGCTGGTGGGCTCCATCTTCGGCGTGGCCTCGGCAGACTACGCGAACGCGGCCGAGGGAGAGTTCCAGACCTGCGGGGTCTTCGATCTCACGCGTGAAACCGGAGGCAGCACGGGCTTTTCGGCGGGCGCGCTCATCTACTGGGACAACACCAACAAGCGCATCACCAAGACCTCGAGCGGCAACAAACTGATCGGGGTGGCGGTCAAGGACGCCGCCGACGGCGACGCTACCGGGCGCGTGCGCCTGAACGGGGCGTTCATCTCGTAGCGATGGCGTTCACCGATTCAGTCGGTCGTGTGGATGATGCCTGCTTGCGGACCTTCGGGCGTGACGTCGCGTACACGCCCGAGGCTGGCGGGCCGGCAACCGTCCGCGCGATCTTCAACCCGACGCAGCAGACCGAGGGTAGCGCGCCTGGCGTGTATGCCGTCGTGTTCTGCCGCGAGGCCGACTTGCCCGCGCCGCCGGTGCGGGGCGATGAGGTCACCGTGGACGACGCCGTCTACAAGGTCTACGACATCGAGGCTGACTACGGCGGCGGCTTAGTCCTCCGTCTGCGCCAGCATTCGTGAGGTCCACATGGCATCGGTTCGGGTCTTCTTCAAGAAGCAGGTCCGGCTTGACCGGCTCAATTTCCGGCAACAGTCGATGCTCAAGATTGGCACGGTCGGCGTCGCGGCGGTGAAAAACCGCCTGGCTGCCGCCCAGGGACCCGATGACGGTGCCGCCAAGCCGCTTACAAAACGGTACGCCATCTGGAAGACGAAGATGGGCAAGGGCAACCGCCGGAACCTCGTGTTCTCCGGCGAGATGCTCCGCAACTTCATGGTCCGGACGGTGAGTGAGAACCGGGCCAAGGCGTCGGTCACCGGCCGCTCCACGATCAAGACGATCCGGAACAAGCGCGGCAAGTTGATCGGCGTCGAGAACAAGGTCAAGGCGTGGGTCACGAACAAGATTCAACCGTGGATGGTCTTCTCGCCCAGGAACGAGAAGGCCGTCGTCGAGGCCGCGAACCGCGTGCTCACCGAAGCGGCTCCGCGTCTGGTGCTGGAACGCCAGTTGGGGATTAAGGCATGATCGATCCTTCCGAAATCGTCAACAATCTGGTCGCGATGCTGCGCGACATCCCCGACCTGGTACAGGAGATGGGCGGCGATCCGGACAAGATCTACGCCTACCACGACGAGTACCCGAAGAACGTCAGCCTGGCGCAGGCGATCCACAACATGCCCACGCCGTCGATCATGGCGGTCTGGCAGGGCACACAACCAGGGGCGTTCGGCGGTGTGGACGTTTGGAAGCACCAGATCACGCTGTTCCTCCGCGCGCGCGACACATTCAACGGCGATACGCCGAGCACGTACTACAAGCTCTTCCGGTTGATCACGAAGGGCATCCCGACGGCGACCGGGCAGGAGATGCTCAACGCCACCGTCCACTCCGCGTGCAACGCGATGGATTTGCCGTTGATTCAACGGCAGACTGACGCCGAGGCGCTCGACTATTTTGAAGTTCCACTTTCATTCACCGAGATGGGAGACCAGTGATGCCGAACAAAGTTTGGATGCGGCCACCCTTCGGCGAGGGCGAGCCGAAGGAGGTTGAAGCAACGCCCGCTGTATTAGTCCCGCTTATGGCTGCTGGCTGGAACCAGTGCGAGCCGCCGGCCACCCAGGAGGTAAAGACCAATGTCGACGACTAGGCTTCAGGAAGTACTGGTCTGCTTTGGGAAACAGAAGCAGACGGACATCGTGACCCCGCAAGCGGCGGCGGCGATGTGGCGATTCAGCAAATTGAACGCCGCGCTCGCCAATCCGAAACTCGGAGTGGAGACCGACGCCGAGGAGTACGGCAAAGGCCACGAGTTTCCGACCGCGACGTTCAAGACGGCGTGGGACGTCAACGGCGCACTGGAGAAGTACCTCTCGGCCGAGATGGCGGCGTGGGCGATGGCGTTCGGCTTGGGCAAGGTCGTGAAGTCCGGAACGAATCCGAACTTCACCTACACCTGTTCTCCGCTATTCCCGGCGAACGGGGACGCCGCAGAGCTTCCCTACTTCTCGTTCCTGGAGCAGATCCGTCCTGGCGCCGGTGTGGTGCTGGACCGTCAGGCGGTCGGTTGCGCCATCGAGTCGTGGCAGATCGCCATCGGATCGGGACCGGGCCGCGCCAACAGCAAGCTCACGGTCGAGTTTGTCGGGTCCGGCAAGGTCATCGATTCCGCGACCGGCATCACCGTGCCCGCCGCGACCGCGGAGAAGCTCCTGCCCGCTGCGTCGCTCGCACTCACGATCAACGGGGTCAATTACGTGAGCAGCAAGAACATCGTGTCGCTGGAGACCGGTTGGAAGAACAACATCCGGATGGATGCTGGTTTCTTCCCCGGATCCGGCTTCCAGTCCGCGGGTGACGGGTCGTCTGGCGCGATCCGCGGCCGGTTGGAGTTCGGCAACCGCCAGGGCAACTTGAAGTTCGTCGCGCGCTTCGACAACTCCTCGACGGAGTACACGAAGCTCAAAAACCAGACCACCGGTACCGCTGTCATCACAGTCACCTTCGACGCGAATAACTCGCTCGAAATCACATGGCAGAAGATGGCGTTCTCTGTGGTCGACCTGGGCGAGACCGATCAGATCCTCACGGTCTCGGTCGATTGCACCCCGCTCTACGACGCCACCAACGGCGTCATTTCCGCAGTTGCCAAGTGCAACGTGGACCAGATCTGCCAGTAGACAGGACCCGATGGATACCCCCGTTTTTGACGCGAGCATCAGCATCGCGATGAACCTGCGCACGCAGGATGGAGTGAAGACCATTCGCGTGCGCTTCCCGTCCGACGAGGAGTGGATCGAACGCCAGCGTCGCCGGAAGGTCATTGTGAAGGACCTGGGGCGTGGCGCCTCGGAGACTTCCATCGTGAACCGCGAGGACGCGGATGCATCGCTGTTGGCGAAGATCCGCACGGAGCCGGATGGCCCCGAGGTCGATCCCTTCGAGGCGGCAAAGCTCATCGAAGAGTTGGCCACCTGCGACGTTGATGATGTGGTGCCGGTCGGCGAAGGCTTCCGGATCACCACGCGTGTCCTGGGCGCCACCACGACGCACCTGCTCAAGATCCCCACGGCCAAGGATCAGTTCGAGTACCGGCGCGGTTTCGCGCGCGTCATTGCGCTGCCGTTTGGCCGGCAGGAGCTCACCGTCAACATCGCCCCGGTCGGCGCGATGTACAAGCGGCTCATCGTGGCGACCGAAGGTTACGCCAGCAGCAACGTGCCCATCATTCACCAGGCGGTCGCCGTCCGCGCCGCGATGGATGCGCTCGATATGGCGTTCCAAGAGGACCGCGACGCAAATTTTCCGCCGGCCAGTCAGACCATTCAATAGGCGACTGGCCGGAGAATCCGTCTTTCCGGTTCCTTGTGCATTGGGCGATGCGGCGCGAGGAACTGTGCGACCCGCGCCTGTGTCCGGACTCGCCGGAGGACGGCGGCAAGTGTGACCACTGCCCGCTGGATAAGCTCGACGCCGCCCAGGTGTCGGAACGCGGGCTGGTGATCCGGTGCGCGCTGGAACTGATGGCCATGATGAAACTCGGCATGCACATCACGCCGGACGATGTCGGCGCCGATGAGGCCCAAGCAATGTTGATCATCGCCGAGGAGCGGGACTTGTTGGACCGGGAGAAGATGCCAGGCAATGGCCGATAGGAACAGGCTCGAACTGGTCGTCGAGGTGGACGTCGGCAAGGCGAACGCTTCGATCAAGAGCATCAATACCGGGCTGTCCGGAATGGAAGAAGCAGCCAGGCGTGCCGCCAGTGGTGCGTCTCATGGGATTGATGGCCTGACGGTCAGCATGGTCAAGGGCGCGGCGGCCGGCACGGTCCTCGCGCACGCGTTCGAGAAGGTTCTTGGCTGGCTGAAGGAGTACGGCACGGAGATCGTGAAGTATGCCGCCCGCACGCAGACGATGGGTGTCGTCACGACCCAACTTTCGAAGGTCAACGAGTACAACGCGGGCGCCGTGGGCCGGTTGGTGGAGCGCATCAAGCAATTGGGCATCTCTACGCAAGAGGCGCATGGCGTCGTCCAACGAATGATCTTCGCGGAGCTCGATCTCTCGAAAGCCACAGACTTGGCGCGCGTGGCTCAGGATGCGGCGGTGATCGCTGGCGTCAACTCGTCTGAAGCCCTGGAGAATATCATCCTCGGCATCACTACCGGCCAGACGCGATTGCTCCACACCATGGGCCTCCAGGTGTCCTTGGAGCAGACGATCCAGGAGGAGGAAAAGAAACGCGGCCACGCTCTCTCTGAGTCCGAAAAGCGCGAGGCGATGCTCAACAAGGTGCTCCAGGAGGGTGTGAAGATCCGGGGCACCTATGAAGCCGCCATGGGCACTGCTGGCAAGCAGATGACGTCGTTGACGCGCCTCTGGCAAGAGGCTAAGAACGCACTGGGCGAACAATTCCTGCCTGAGTTTTCGAAGTTCATCAAGATGTTGTCGGAGATGCTCGATTGGGTCCGCAAGAACGCCAGCGAGATCTCCGGCTTCATCAAAATGTTTGGCGCGACGGCGCTCGGTGCGGCCGTGGGCCAGTTCATCAGTTGGATGGCGGCGGCGAGGATTTCTGTGCTCGCTTTGAACGCTGCCATGGCGATCAATCCCTGGATCGCCGGCGGCATGCTGATCGCGGCGGCCGGTTATGTCGGCTACGAACAGTATCAGGAATACCAGCAACGGCAGCAGGCCCAGGAACAGGAGATGAAAGACGCAGCGATTCGAGCCGCGATCCAAAGGGGCCAAACGCTGGAGGATCTCAAGAAAGCCGGCTACTCCGAGCAGGAGATCAAGGAGGCGTTCTTCGGTCGGCGCAAATTGATGGGGATTCCAGGGCTACAGGAGAACGGAGACCTGTCCCTGGATTGGAAGGACTCCGGGGGCGTTAGCGTTGAGCGTGATCTTCAGGGCTTCCGATTGGTCTTTGCCAAGAAGCAAAAGACCGAGGCTGAGAAGCGAGCGGAGCAGGAGGCGCGGGAGTGGGCCGAAGAGGTGCGCAAGCACCAGGTGAGCGTCGAGAGGCAGTTTCGCGACGATGCCATCGCGAACCGTCCTGGCGTGATCACCGTGGGCGGGAAGCGAATGGAGGTCCCGTTGAGCGGCTACGCGAAAGAGGTCGCGGAGATGAACGCCAAGCTCGATAAAGCCACCACCGTGAACAAGGACGGCGTGGAGCGCTTCGTTCCGTTGAAGAAGAAGGCATGGGAATCCGTGATGGAGATCATGCGCGGCAAATGGATCGAGTTTCAGCAGAAACTCCACAAGGACACCAAGGAGTACTTCGCCGACTACGTCAGGGAGATGGAGGACGCGGACCACCGGCGGCGCGAGCTCGAGGTGAAGCAATTCCAGGAGCGGCTCGCCTATGACGAGAGGATTGCCGAGGCGAACATGCAGCACCTCGCGACCGTCTATGCGTTCGAGGAGCAGCGGGCTGGCTTTGACCGCGACGCACGTCTCCGGACGCTGGAGGCCTTCGACGCGCAGACGATTCAGCAAAAGGCATGGGTCGAGCAGCAGAGGGCGCAAATCGAGATCGATTACCTGGAGCGGGTCCACGAGGTCAAGCAGCGGCTCTTCGATCTGGAAACGTCGCAGCGGGTGATGGACTACGAACTGGAGATGAAGCGGCTCGGTTACAGCGCCAATCAGATCCAGCAGCGCATCGCCGAGTACACGCAACAGCGCGACCAGATCCGGCAGCAGCATCAGGAGGCGACGGACGTGGCCGTGGATGCGGCGCGCCAGAACGCCGCCAACCGGACTGCTGCCATGATTCGCGACCACAACCGGCAGATCTTCGATTCGTTCAAGCGCCAGGCCGAAGGCGTCTTCGACGCTCTGGTCACGAAGTCGCAGTCCGTGTGGTCGGCTATCGGCAATTCCTTCAAGACCGCGATGCTGACCGCGATCAAAGAAGTGGTCACCTCGCGCGTCGCGGCCACGCTGATGTACCTGTTCACCGGCCAGCGGACCACGTTCGCAGGTGGCGGTGCTGGTCCCGGCGGCGGTGGCGGCATCCTGGGCGGGCTGTTTGGGCTCGGCACGATTCCGGTATTCGGCGGCGGCGGCGGTGGAGGTTGGGGTCCCGGATGGACCGGCCCCAACCAGACACCGCCTGGCGGTATGGCTTTCGGCGGGATGACGCTCGCCGGGATCGCTGCCGGTGGCGTACCGGTCTTTGTCCCGGCTGGTGCTGGCGGTGCTGGCGGCAGCGCTGGCACCAGCACGAGTGGCGTCACGCGTGGCGGGCTGTTCAATTGGGGCGGCATGGTCGCCGGTTGGAAGGATGCGCTCACCCGGTTGGGCAACATCGGCTACGGCCCCAAGGGCGGCGACTTCGGTGGCGAGGTGGCCGGCTCCTACCGCGGAGTCGGCGGCTGGAAGGGCGGCGCGTTGCTGGCTGGTGGCGCTCTCCTCGCGATGGAAGGCTTGCGCCGTGGTGGTTGGTCCGGTGTGGGGATGACCACTGCTGGCGGCGCGATGATTGGGGCGAAGTTCGGCGGGCCCATCGGAGCGGCTATCGGTGCGGTCGCCGGTTTCGTGGCGGGCCTCGTTCGCTTGGGCATCAAGGGCGCGCAGGACAAGGCCAAGGACAAAATCAAGGCGCTCTACGGCGTGGATATCCAGGATAAGGAGATCCTGAAGCAGATCGTGGAGACTGCCAAGTCCGCGTTCGGTGGCAACCTCGACATGGCGATCCGATCACCGCAGATCCGCGACCTCATCCAGTTGTACGCCATGACCACGGGCCAGAACCCGAAGGGTATGCCGCAGTCTGTGACGCCGCTCTCACTGGTCGAGACCGGGGGCGGGCTCTATCAGGCGGCCAACTACCAGAACGGCACGCCCTTGTCCGGACTTGCCGGCCTTCCGTCGCTCGACCAAGTCGGCGGCGGTGTGGCGACGAACGCGGGCGGGACTATTGTGATTCCGCTCCAGATCGACTCGCAGACGGTCGGCAACGTGGTGATCCAGAACGGTCGCGTGGTGACGCAGGGCGCGATCACGGCAATGAAGAGCAATGCGGGCCGCAGGGAGATGACCGCCCTTCAGTTGGCTCCTGGGACGTTGGTGTCGTGATGCCTGGCGCGGTGCAGAACGCGGCGCCCACGACGGTGATGCCGCAGTCGTTGTCGCGCGCGTTCGCCCATGAGCGGGGCTATCCGGTCATCGAGAACGAGTACAAGAACGGCGAGTCGCAACGCTCCGCTCTGGCCAGCAACAGCCGGAAGCGCTGGAGGCTTGGCAAGCGCCTGCCGCCCGCCGCGCTCCAGGAGCTCCGCGACTTCTACGATGCCCGGAGCGGGCCCACGGAGGCGTTCTACTTCTACGACCCGTATGAGACCAGCCCGAAGTTCTCGCATGATTCCACGGGCACAGCTACGACCGGCAGGTACACCGTCCGGTTCAATGGCGAGTGGAATCAGGCGAGCGATCCAGGGCGCTCAAGCGTGAACGTTGAACTGATTGAACTGGCATAGGCCGTAGGGAGAGCAGCATGTCCTTTTCCGCTTATCTCGACCAGAAGTTTCTTGAGAAGGCTTTCCTCGGGCAGGATTTCTCGATTGCCGCCCGCTGGTGCAGCCTGCACACCGCCGATCCCGGCAAGACGGGCGCGAGCGAAGCGGCCGGAGGACCGTACGTCCGGCAGTCCGCAAACTCGTACACGCCGGTGGATGATAGCGGGAGCTCGAAGCGGGTCCGGAACGCCATCGTCCTGTCGTTCCAGGTTCCTGCGGGCACGTACACGCACGTCGGCCTGTGGGATGCGCAGAGCGGCGGCAACTTCTTAGGCGGCGGCGCGCTCTCCTCCCCGGCAACGGTGGCGGATGGGGACTTTGTGATCATCGGCGAGAACGGCCTGTCGGTCTTGCAGGACTAAGGAGGCGCACATGTCCACTATCCGCACGAACTTTGGCCCGGTCACCAATTTCACGATTACGCTCAACGGACTCGCCCAGGTCTCTGCCCGCAGTTCGGCGAAGGTCGAGAACCAGAATACGCGATACGTGGATGCGATCTGTCAGTTCAAGATCAAGCCCGCTTCGGGCAGTCTCGGCGACCGTTATGCGGTGTACTTCTTCGCGTGGGGAGCGGCGGATGATGCGTCGCCGGTCTATCCGGCCGGAGTCACCGGCGTCGATGAGGCGGTTTCGGTCACGCTCGAAACGCTTCCGATCCGCGAAATTGGCTCACTGTATGTCCCCGCTGCGGGCATCATCATCAGCCCGCCGTTCTCGGTCGCGCAGGCCTTCGGAAACGTCCTTCCTCCGGTGTGGGGAGTCATGGCCGTAAACCGTTGCGGCCTGGCACTCGATGTGACGGACAACCTCGCCTTCTGGCGTGGCGTGCAGTTCGAGGTCCTCTGATGCGGTCCCTGCCTTTGAATCCCACGTCCGAGACGCTGTTCCCCAGTGGTGCGTGCAATCCGTATCCCGACTGGAATGCCCCGCTCGCGAACGGCATCTACGCGCTTTGGCTGCCGACGCGCGAGCCCAGGATGTGGTTCAATCCCTTCCGGTTGACCGCCAGGCGTGAGACGATTCCCTTTGAATATTCGTCAGCCTATTTCCATCGGCGGTTGTTGACCGCCGCGCAGCCGTCGGGAGCGTCCGGACTGGGCATTCTGCCCGGACTGGGAGGCAACTTCCCCACCCCATTCGGCGCGGCCCTTGCGTGCAGTAATGAGCAGTTGGGCTGGAACGGTAGTTCTCTTGGCGACGCACCCGCGTTTCTCGGTGGATCAGGGAAGGCCATTTCGGTCTGCGTGTGGTTTCGGATCAACCGGCTCAACGGCACCGGGTTCCCGACGGTATGCAGCACGAGCTATACGACCGGATGGTGGGTGGGCTTGCGGACGAGCACTGGCAAGTACAAGTGCATCTTCCGTAACAGTTCATCCCCGTACGGCCCGTTCGAGTGGGGTTCCTACGGCGGCGATTTTCGCAAGCTCAACTGCATCTCCTTCGTCCTTCCAATGGACGCGAATGGGACGGCTACCGTCTACCACAACGGTGTTCAGGTCGTGCAAGCCACCATTTCGAATGCAAGTTCGGCTTCAGGTAGCGCTTCCGTCTTTCCGCTGTCGTCCTCGACTCCCGGTATGTTCGTCGAGATCTTCGGCGTCGCCTCGTGGACGCGCGCGCTGTATCCGGAGGAGATGCGGCAACTGGTGCCGGGACCTCGCGTGCTGCTGGCCAAGCGCCAGGCCTTCTGGTACGGGCCGTTGCTCGCGTCCGTTGCCGCGCAGATCGCTGGTGGTTCCACACTCACATCCGACCGGCAGATCGGCAGGTCACGAACAGCGCTGATTCAGGGGAACTCCAGCCAGTCGGCGACGCGGCACATCGGGTTCTCGCGCACAGCGCTGATCTCCAGTGCGTCGACGCTGGCGGCGGCGCGGCACGGCGGATACTCCCGCACCGCGTTGATCTCGGGGGCGTCGAGCATCACTGCGCGGGCCTTTCCGAATCCATCACCATTGCGCAAGTGGCTGGTCCGCCCGGAGTCGCGCTCGTTCGTGGTTCCCGCGGAGTCGCGAACGCTCTTTGTGCGGCCGGAAAAGAGGAGGGTTGACGGGTGACGCACATCAAGGACCCGAACGCTGTCCTCGATTACTCCGTGGACTGGACGCGGTGGCTCAACGGTGACTCAATCGCCACGAGCGACTGGACGGTGCCAGTCGGCCTGACCGAGGTCACCGACACGCACACCGGCACGAAGGCAACGGTGTGGCTGTCCGGCGGCACGGTGGGCGCGACCTACACCGTTACCAACAGGATCACGACCACGGGCGGGCGCACCGACGACCGCTCGTTCGACGTGAAGATCGCAGAACGCTAAACACCCCAATCAAGAAAGGATGTTCCTATGAAGCGCGCAATCGTGCTCGTCGTCTTGTGTCTCATGCTCGCCGTGATGATCGCGGCGCAGAGCGGATCGTCGATGTTGGTCCCCATCTGGGCCGGCACGCGGTATGTGTTCGCCAAACTGGGCCCGACGTTGGTCCTCAACAACGGCCAGTTGGACGCGGTAGTACCGTCCATTCCGGTCCACAAACGGGACGTGCTGTTGACCTATGACACGAACGCTGCTGGCTGGAGGCTTCCTGCTGGCGCGACCAACGTCGTCGTTTACGTGAACGGCCTGCGTTACCACCAGGGCACCGACTTCGTGATCAACGCCGGCGTGGTCAAGAACCAGTTCGACAACATGACTCCGGACATGCTGGTCACCTGCGACTACGACGCACCGAACTAAGCGCAACGTTCATGAACGGAGCAGTGGCTCATGTGGAGCGACCGACTGGAGAAGGCTGCCACGCGGATGCGTGAGCGGAATTTGGCCGCACAGCAGCAAGCGGCCATTGTCCCCACGCGCCCACGTCGTCCATTGCTCTCTAGGAGCGAGGCAGCACGACAGAAGCCGCATCTGCATGAATGCGTGTGCGGGCGAATGTACGCATCGCGTTATGTGCGACGGGTGCTGGAGTGCCCTCGATGCCGCCGCCGCCGTAATTACCGACTGGCCAAGAAACGCAAGGCCGATCCGGCCTTCGTGGCGCGGCGGCGCGCGCTTGATGTCGTCGCTCACGCCTGGCAGGAATTCCAACACATCGCCCTGGATTTGTTCGGGCCAGACGCAAACCTCAAGAGCAGCCTGAGTGGATTGAGTTTCGACTGATGAGCAAGGAACAGAACGACCGCTATAAGCGACTCGCGCAGGTCGCCCAGATCGCGATGCGCCTTGAGGCCGAGACTGCCATCCCCGCGCGGATGCTCGTGGCGCAGTGGGCTATTGAATCTCAGTGGGGAGCCAAACCGACCGGCAACGCAAACTACTTCGGGATCAAGCGCGCCAAGCGGCACCAGAAGTTCACCACCGTCGAGACGCGCGAGGTGATCAACGGCGAGGATGTGGTCTGCAAGTGCGAATTCGCGGATTACGGCTCCCTCGAGGAGTCCTGCCGTGACTACGCTTGGCTCATCACCCACGGCGCGCCCTATCGCGCCGCTTGACAGAAATTCCAGCAGGACGGGGACCTGGCCGACCTCGTCACGTCCGTCGCGCGCGTGTATGCCACCGATCCTCAGTACGCCTGGCTCGCGTTGACGATCATCGGCCAGCAGAACGTTGTGGCCGCACTCAAGGCGGCGAAGAAAGTAAATGCCTGACTACATCGGCAACATCGAGGTTCCGGAGATCACTGCTTCGGGCACTTTCCCCATCGCCTCGGACTACCCGTATGGCCGCGCACACCGTCCGGATGTGGCTATCCATCAGTTCGGATCCGGCAACGCGAAGATCGAACAGCGCTTTCTTCTGGGCAACGGCGCGAAACAATTCACCGTGCGCCGCCAGTGGATGAACGACCCCCAGCGGATTGCACTTCGCAACTTCTGGGAGTCGAAGTACGGCCCGTACGGCGCGTTCACTTACAACGCGCCCAACGACGACGGCAACGGCACCACGGCTTATACCTGCCGGTTCGCCAACGAGCCTCTCTCCTGGGAGATGGTCGCCGACTGGGTGTGCAGCGTGGGCGTCAGGCTCATCGAGATCCCGGCGAGCTCGCCGACTTACTCGCCCATCACGACGGTCACCCGGTTCCCGAGCCAGACGCTCAAGGACGCTCTGCTGCCGCAAGTGCAGCGGATGATCCCGCTCATCAAGATCCAGCCTCTTCAGGCAGGCTACCCGGCCATTTACCTCTCTGACCGTCGATGCACCGTCGGCGCGCAGTTGTACCAGGCGCGACTGCTCGACTTCGACGGAATCTCGCAGAGCATGGGGAATGAAGCCGACCAGGCCACGTTCACGTTCGGCAACGCTGATCGCGTCATGCGGGACCTCGCCAACGACGTGGATCTTTTCCGCGCCTCGATTGAGTTCTCCCTCCTGCACGTCGGCACGCTGATCAAGCTCGACTTGTGGAAAGGCGACATCGTTGATTGGTCCTTCGACTCCGGCCCGGACTTCAAGGTCACCGCCGCGGACGGCTTGTACGAATTGAACCTGCCCTATCCCACGCGCAAGATCTCGCGCACCTGCTGGAAGGTTTTCAACGGGCAGGCATGCCCGTACTCCCAATCCGGATCGCTTGATCTGGTCCACTTCCCAAGCGCCGACGCGACGAAGTGCGACAAGGGCTACGAGACCGCCAATGGCTGCCTTGCGCACGGCATGAAGCGCTACTACGGCGGCATCCTCGCCGAACCGCAAGGCGTCCGGATCAAGGACAACTCGACCGGCGTGTGGGGCTTCAACCGCGCCAACATCACCAGCACGTCGCTCGTCGCGGATTCGATTCAGGACCAGGTCGTGCCCGAGATTTGGACTGACGAGGAGATGCCGGTCAACTGCAAGGTCGCGGCGGGCCGCGACGAGAGCGACTTCTACGAAGCATTGGGGATAGTCGGCGAAGGTCCCATCATCGCTTACACCTCTCCGCACTACGAGGACCTCGACGGCGACGGCACCGCAGAGACATTCGTGGGCAGCACGCTCGACGGCCAGGCGCACCACGGCTATCCCACGAACAACTACGGCCTGCGCCAGTGCCTTGGCGCCGATCCGGCCGGCGCGACGGACTTCTTCTCGCTCGATCAGTCGGGCAACACCACGGGCGGCGACTGGCGCAAGGTCTATTCCGGCAACTCTACTTACAAGGACAATTTCGCGGCCGGAACCGCCTTTCTCGTGATCCGCCGGTCCGACGCCAAGGGACTGCAACTGTCGAAGCCAGGCGACCACGCCATGATCGCCAACGTGCTCCAGGGGATGAGCGGTTGGGTGTGGACTTCTCCTGGAGTCCGGACGTACGGGCCGGCTGTCACTAACCCGGTGTGGATCGCCATCAACATGCTCATGCGCGCGCGAGGCCTTCGGCTTGGTGCTGGCGCGACCACTGAGCAGTTGAACCTTGCCGAGACGTTGTTCGGTGTGGATGCCGCCATCGCCGCCGCTGGCATTTGCAACGAGAGCGTGACCAAGCTCGTCGGGTCCGGCAGCGAGACACAGTTCAAGTTCCGCGGCGTGCTCCAGGAGGAGAAGCCGCTCCGCGACTGGCTCCAGGAAGTGCTGATGAACTGCCTGGGCTATTACACGTTCGCGTTCGGCAAGCTCAAGATCGGCATCCGCGTCAACAGCAGCACCGTCGAGACGTTCACCGCCGGGAATGTCCTGTTCCAGTCGCTCCAGTTGGCTCCGTTGAAGCCGTCCTTCAACCACCTGACGGCCAACTTCGCAGACAAGGATTACGGGTTCGTCAACAACTCGGTCGCGGTCTACGACATCGACTACGCAACACGGATCGGCGCGAACGCTGGCCCCCTCTTCCTCAAGTCGCAGGTGAATCTGTGTGGCACGTTCACGAAGAGCCAGGCTGCGCGGATCATCAGCACACGGTTGCGAGAGGAGTTGGGCGGCATCAGCGCGGCGGAATGGAAAGCCGCCCGCCTGGTCTCGTTCCGGACGACCGTCCTTGCGCTCAACACGGAGCCGGGAATGGTCTGCTCGATGACCCACACGGACATGCCCGGTGGTGCCGGAGAGTTTCGCGTCACCCAGTGGAAGCTCAACCGGGACTACTCGATCGACATCCAGGGCCGCACGACCACGGACTCGATGTACGACCTGATCAACGGCCCGAAGCCGGCCGATGTGGAGGCCTCGCCTTTGCCGGAGGAGGTCTTCCACGATACCGGCGTTCCAGGCATCGTCACCGGCACGCCCACGCTCACCGACTATGGCTCCTTTGCGGTGAACGACATCGAGATCGCGCCGGACGTCGCCGGCAACCAGAACATCGCGGGCGCGACCGAGATCACGATGGGGCTGTACTACGTCGACGAGCTCGCCACGGACTTGTGGGCCAGCCTCGACACCGTCATCGACGCCGCAACCGATCCGGTGACCGTGAACTGCACCGTGAATACGGACACCTCGAGGGTGTTCCGGGTCGGCGACTTCATCGTCTTCAACGACGAGGCTGCGGACGCGGGGCACGGCGGCCGGCGCTCGTATGAGTGCGCGCAGATCGTTGGCCCAGGAGACACGGGAGACGTGGTCCCAACTGGTTCGTTCCAGATCCAGCGTGCTTATCCCGGCGTCGATCCGAGCTATGCCACCTTCGGCACGTTCCGTTGTGCGCATCTCGCCGGCATTCGGTTCTACAAGCTCGATCTGAAGATCTTCACCATGGCGGTGAAGCGCGGATTCTTCCGGACGCCTGGTCTGCCGCCTCGCGTGGTCGCGACGTTGCCTTCCGCCTGTATCGTGGCGGCACTGGTCGGTGTGGCAAACCACTTCGGGTACGGCCCGTTCACGGTGTTCCCGCTATCGCATCACAACGAGCCCTACATGCCCGGTGACCGGACATGCTCGGGCGGCGCGTACACGTTCCAGAGTCCGGGCGCGCTCTCTGCCCAGGAGAACGTGGCTATTCCGATGAAGGTCCACGACGCCGCTTCGATCCGGTGCGTGTTCGCTTATGTCCAGCAGGGCACGAGCGACGGCCAGAGCGCGTATCTGGCGAAGTTCAGCCGGGACGACGGCGCGACGTGGCAATCGCTGGAGTACATGGGCATCGCGCAGGCGCTCCCGACCGCATACAAGAACACCTACGACTTCCTGGTGAACAACGAAGGATACGGGACGCCGGAGACGCGCAGGCTGCCCTACAACGACTATGGCCTCGCGCTGGCAGATCCTATCACCGCCAGTGGATCACCACAGACGGTGCAGACGATGTCCTACGGTGCGAACCGCCTGGGTCTCGATGTGGGTGAGTTTGTCCACGTCGGGCCTGGCACTGCCAACGAGGAATACGTGAAGATCACTGCCGTCGATCCGGACAACCAGACGTTCACGGCGATCTTCACGAAGGATCACGCTGCCGGTGAGAACGTGCGTCCGACCATCTGGCCCACGCCGATCCTCTACGAAGGCGACGCCTTGGCGTTCGACATCCTCTCCGTTGCATCTCCCGATCCGGGTGCCGACTTGACCGTGGTGATTCAGACGTAGCATGCCCGCAGAAGCGATTCACATCTTCGATCCGCGGCGGAACTTCCAAACCCAAGGGTTCACCGGCAAGGCCGCGACGACCACGATGTACAACGCGACCGAGACGGGTGTGTCCATCTCCGGCATCTTTCAGGCGCCGGACGATTTCGCGGTCCTGGGCTGGTGGAACGCTTACGACTATTACAACCACCTGCGGTTGAAGCACCTCCCCAAGACCGACCTCTCCGGCCTGAAGCTCGAATTCGACATCGAGTACGACCACACGCTCGATGGCGCGATCCGATTGGACGCCGCGAAGTACCCGTCCGTCTCCTGGGACGCCATGACGTTCGTCTGCGGCAAGGGGATCGCGCCGGACGACGTGTACGAGGTGCGGCTGCTCGATCACGCCACGGTCGTCTCCGGCAGCGAGACTCCGGCCAGCGTGGACATCGACCTCGCCGGCCAGGAGCCGACGGACGGCGTCGACTATCTCCACCTCTACTTCCGCGACACCCGGTACACGATCACCCACGTCGATTGCCGGTTCGACACCCAACTTACTGCGGCGGTGGAGCCGGCCACTGACGGTGGCGGCAATCTGCTGCCGGTGGATCTCCACGTGGACGACGCCAGCGGGTTCGCTATTGGCGACATGGTGTGGATCGAGCGCACCGGTGCGAACGAGGAGTTGGTCCTGGTGCTGGAGGTCGATGCGCCACTTCAATTCATCCGCGCGCGCATCACGAAGACGCACGCCAACGACAGTTACGTCACGCGCAGGACCGTAGCCAAACATGCCGCTGAGAAGTTCGCGACGCTCATCAACACGGCAGGCGAAACGGTCGCCGGCAGGTTCGGCCCCGACCAGACCGGCATCATCGAGGCGAGCGCTACCGGCTACACGGGCGGCGCGAAGCTCGCGATCACGTTCAAGACGACCGCGCTCCCGGGAGGGCGCTACGGCAAACTCGGGAACTTGGACCGCGTGCTCGTCACGTCCGGACACGACGGCGCGGGCAGCCAGGCTCTCGACTGGTCCGCAGCAGGCTCGACCTATCGGTTCACCGGCGGCGACCACAACACGAAGCACCACGTGACGCTCGACTTCACACAGCCACTCACGGACAAGCAAAGCCGCACCGTCCCGATGAACGACTGCCGCAAGATCTACATGGTCTTTGCGCCGCGATTCGAACAGGCCGAGGGCGAACTGGAAGATGGCTGCTTCCTCACCTCCGGCGTTGGTCCATCCGACACAGTGTGGCCGGTGGATGACTCCTCGAAGCTCTCCGGTGGCCGGTACTTCATCGGCTCGCCGACCGCAGAGGAGCGAGTGCGCCTCATCTCCGTGGACTCGGCCACGCAGATCACCGTCGAGCGTGGCTACCAGTCCTCGACGCCTGGCACGTGGTCTTCGGGCGCGCGGATGAAGAAGCTCTCGCCACAGAGCGGGTTCGCCAGCGATGTGGAATGGGGCTGCACGATCTCGAACGTCGCGATCATGGGCAACGGCAGCCTGAAGGTCGGCGGCGGCTCGCCACGGATCGAAGAATCGGATTCACGATGCTCTTACACCGGCTATTGGGAGAGTTACTCCTTGGACTCTGGCTGGCCGAGCCAGTGGTGGTCCTCAGGGCGCGCGCGGCGTTGTGCGCCTTCTTCTGCGCTGGACGTCCGGAAGGTTTCCCTGCGCTACTCATACACGCAACAGCACGATCTGTATGTTGGGACGTTCCTCAACACAGACTGCGGAAAGATCAGCATCTCCGTGGACGGCGACGCGCCCACCATGCACGACCTGTTCCTCAGCGAGTACGGCGGCACCACGGCGAACGTCAAACTCCGCGGCGCGGTTGCGGCCGGAACCCACACGGTCGAGATCACCGCGCTGTTTGAGAAGCACGCCTCCAGCAGTGGCTATTACTTCTTCTTCGATTACATATGGCCGCTTGAACCGCAGGACGTTCCGGACGCTCCGAAGGAATACACGGACGTCTCGCTCGCGCTCGACTTCGACACGGACCACGGCTACAAGAAGCCCCCAGCCTGGCACTTGTGGCAACTCCAGAAGCTCGGTTTCAAGGGCCACGCCGACGTCTACATGGGCGTCTTCTGGAACAACAAGCGGAGGCGTGTGGGCGCCACATACCCGTATGCAACCATCGCGTTCACAGGCAACCCGTCTCCGGGCGATGTGGTCTCGTTCTCGATTGGCGGCACGACGATCAACCACTCCATCGGCTACGGCGAGACGCTCCAGCAGATCGTTTCCCACTTCCGCGCCGCGATCAACGGCATGTTCGCTGGCGTGTGGGCCGATGACAACTTCGGCACGAGCACCACGCTCCGCATCCAGTCGAAGGCTCCCTCGTGGACGTTCACAGGCTTGGCGGTGAGCACACCGAATTCGGTAACGCTCACGCTCGACGATCACATGGACACGCCGGGAACCGAGGGCGATTGGGAGATGATCGATTCGGTTACGCCGGTCATGACCGAGGGCGCACGCAGGTGGATTCGCGATCTCGCAGGCCAGTTCCAGACAGCGGGCATCAAAGCCTCGTTCGCGTTCTCGATGGAATGTTATATCCCGCCCGCCGCTATGCGCGCGAAGTACCTGTCCTATGTGGCTGGCGTGGTCAGTCCCGGTGCCGATGTCTTCCTGCCGATCCCTTCACACCAGATGCACTTCGGAACGCGCGTCCGGAACTACCTGAAGCAGATGTACAAGGAGTGCGCCGACCAGATCGCGGCGGCGGGCGCGCCGGTGATTCTGCAGTTCGGCGAGACTCAGTACTGGTATTTCGACAACCGTGGCGAGGACCCGAACGGCGGAATGGGCTTCTACGACCAGGAAGCCATCAGCGACTTGACCGCGCGGTATGGTCACCAGATCTGGCCGTTCCGCGCGAACAATGACGATCCGGTCGGCGACCCGGCGCAGCCGTACGAGACCGCGAACTTCCTGCGCGACCGCATCTGGGCCTACTGCCAGGACGTAATCACCTATGTGCGCTCGTACCATCCGACGGCGGTGTTCGAATGCCTCTGGCCGCTCGACGCCAACCAGGGCAAGCCGTCTCCGGACCCGGCTTATCGGCGGCTCCTGATGCACGTGAACCTGCCCAACGAGTGGAAGAACAGCAGTTACGGCATCAAGTATTTCCGTTGCGAAGGATTCGACTATGACGTGTGGCAGAAGAACAGCTCGCTCATGCGGCAGGTGATCTCGTTCGCCAAGTCGACGCTTGGCCGGCCCGCCGAGGAGTGCATGTTCCTGTCGGGGCTGTACGGTCCTCCGGACCCGCCGATGGCGCAAGCCTACGGCATGTGGTTGCCGCTCAAGCTCTATTCGTTCTGCTTCTGGGCGTTCGACCAGTTCTGTCTCAACAGCCGTCCCGTTCCGTTGCCGGTCTATTCGGTCTCCGTGAGCAACGCGCAGTACTTCAAGCCCAGGGCGGCGCGTGCCATCGAATCGCCGGTCGGGCAAGCCTGGGTACCTGCGGCCAGTGGCGCGCTGAACCAATTTCGATCCAACACGAGGGCGTGCAATGAGTAACTTTCCATCGGCCATCGATACTGCCGCCACGCTCTACAGCCCGGTCGATGCGTTCTCGACCAAGCCGCTCGAAACGACCACTGCGGGCGCGGTGGGTGCGGGCGACTCGACTATCAGCGTCCAATCCACCGCCGGTGGTTTCGCCGAGGCCTACGGCGTGCTGTCCATCGACGACGAACTCGTCATCTACACGGCGCGGAGCGGATCGCAGTTCACCGGCTGCCAGCGCGGAGCGTTCGGGACCACAGCGGCCAGCCACTCAAGCGGGGCGACCGTCCGGGCCAACATGGTGGCCGGCTTCATCACCGCGCTCCAGTCCGCAGTGCTAGCGATCGAGAACGACCTGGGGACCGCCGCCGCGCGCAACTACGTCCGGAAGGACGGCGCGGTCACGATCACCGGCGTGAAGACGTTCCAGGACGGCGCGGAATTCGGGACCGGCACCAAGGCCGGCACCGGGCTGGTACGCCTGCCCAACACGGGCGCGGTGAAGTGGCGCAAGGCCGACAACTCGGGCGACTTGGGCATGGCGCTCAACGCGTCCGACCACATCGCGATGGATGCGATCATCGACTTCGCGCCCGGGCAGACGTTCGGCGCGTTCTCGTATCCGGACGCCACGACCACCAGCAAGGGCATCGTTCAGATAGATCCCACAGGAGGCCTCGCTGTTGCGGCAGGGGTGCTCTCAGTGGCGTCGTCCGGCGTCGCTCCTGGCACTTATACCAAGCTCACGGTCGACGCCAAGGGGCGCGCCACGGGCGGAACGACGCTATCCGCCGCGGACCTGCCAGCCCACACGCACGTGGCTGGCGACATCGTTTCCGGCTCCCTGCCGTTTACGATCCAGAACAACGGAACCGTTGTGGGCACGCGGCGGGCACTGAACCTGATCCAGGGCGCGAACATGGCGGTCGCGTTCGCCGACGATTTGGGGGATGATCGCGTCACGGTCACGGTGGCGCTCGGCTCCGTTCCGGTGCACTCGCACGCTGAAAGCGACGTGACCAACCTCGTCTCGGATTTGGCCGCGCGGCCGACGAAGGGGTTGGGATGGAATCCCTCCCGCGCCGCCGTCATCGACTCCGGAGGTGCACTCCAGGGAGCCGTGGGGAACGCCGGCGATTGCGTGCTCGTTGACGGCACTAGTGCAGCCAAGGCAAACGTGACCCATACGCACGCTGCCTCCGAGGTCAACTCCGGCACGCTCGCACTCGCGCGTGGCGGTACCGCTGCGGATCTCTCGGCGACAGGTCCGGGCTTCCTGAAGCAGGCGAGCTCGGGTGCGGCGGTGACCGTTGCCGCGATTGGGGCAGGAGACCTGCCTTCGCACACGCACACTTCGGCGCAGATCAGCGACGCTACCGCGAACGCCACGGCCAGCACGGTCGTCCTGCGCGACGGCTCCGCGGGCGCCAACTTCGGCTACGTCGCCGCCAACAACATGTGGGCTTACCTCGAATCACACTTCCAATCGGTCGAGTGCGGCGCGTTCCAGACGGTGGGCGGCGCGTTCGAGAACATGGCGAAGTACTCGGAGGATTTCAGCGTCGCCACCTGGGACAAGAACGGCGGCTCCTGTTCGGTCACGGCCAACAGCACCACGGCACCGGACGGCAATACGACCGCCGACACGGTGACTGCAAGCACTTCGACGCCGATCATCCAGCAGCAGATCGCTGGCTTGGTCTCGGGCGGGCAGTATACGTTCTACGTGTGGGCGAAGGTCGCGAGCGGGACCAAGCAGGTCTCGATCGCCATCGTGGACAACGCCTATGCCGCGTATCTCGCCGGCCCGACGAGCATCACGCTGACAACGTCCTGGCAGCGGTTCAAGATCACCGGCACGCTGGCTGGCGGGCAGACCGGACTGTGGATCGTTGTGCGCCAGTTCGCCGGCAACGATGACAACTGGACCTCCGGCGATATCTACCTTTGGGGCGCGTGTCTTCAGCAGGGTAACGATCCGAAGAAGAGTTATGCCCGGACGTGGGGCTACCAGGCGTCGCCGGTTGCGGCCGGAGTCGCGTGCGGCCCGATGCTGGTCGTGGCGAAGGACAGTAGCGAGTCGCCGTTCCGGGTCGCCGGCCCAGGCTCGAACCTCGCGGACCACACGCTGCTGCAGGTCACGGCAGGAGGCGAACTGATCATTGCCGGCAGCACCGGCAACGGCTATCGGCTCGCGGAACTGATGGGCGCCACTAATCCGTCCGGATGGTCGGGCGTGATCAAAGTGAAGAATCCCGCCGGGGTCACGGCGGGCTACATCCTGCTCTACTCCAACCCGTAAAGGAAATCCAAATGAAACTGACGCTGGATCACACCCAGCGTCTGAACCTGCACGCGCTCCTTGGCGCACAGCGGGCAGACGTGGGGTCTATTCGCGCGATCTGGTCCATCCAGGACCGGCTCGCGCTCGAGGCCGACGAGGAGAAGGCTGTCGAACTGAAACGCGAGATGGTCGCCGGCCAAGAGCGTGTGGTGTGGAACCCCGCGCGCTCGCTGCCGGCGAAGGAGTTTGAGTTCTCCGATCCGGAAATCACGCGCATCAAAGCCGCGATCCAGACGTGGGACTCGTTTGGCGTCAACGCCGACCGGCGTTGGCTTCAGCCACTCGTCGAGACGCTGTTCTCGACAGAACCGAAGGGAGAAACGACATGAACGCAATGCGGAATTGGAAGACTACTGCGGCGGGCCTCTTGAATCTGGCGCTCGTCGTGTTGACGCTCTTGCAGGATTCCGGAAAGGCGACTGATCCGACCACTATCGGCGGCATCGTGACCGGCATCGGGTTGATCTTCGCCAAGGACGGCGACAAGACCGGCGTGGAGCCAAAGTCGAAGTCATGACCAGCCAAGACATCACGATCGGCATCTCGGTCCTCACCGTGGTCTCCGGCGCGATCAACGTCTACGTCGGCCTTCGGCTTTCGGCTCTCCAGTCGAAGATGAAGGCCGACTCGGCCGCGTTGGAGATCACGTTAATGAAGCAGTTCGTCACGTGGAAGGACGAACTGCTGCAACTGCTGAACGGCAAATACGTGACAGCCACACTCGTGGCCGAAATCCGAACGGGCTTCGCGCATGACATCCAGCGCATTGACAAGGTGCTGGACCGCATCGAGCGCCGTTGCGAGGAGCGAGGCGCGACGGGTTGCCTCTTCTACCCCGGATCCGAACAGCAGTCGAAGGATCAGCCATAGCCGCTACTTTGCCCGGCGCTTATCCTTCTTTTTTTCCGATTGCCCCGCCTTCTCCGTCTGGGGAGGCTTTCGTGTGGCATCGAGACTCCTGCGCAGAGCGTCCATGATGTCCACGACTGGCGCTGCCGCCCGTTGTGGGCCGGCGTCGCGGCCAGGAACAGTCGCGCGGCTCTCGATTACTTCGAGCACCCGCTCCCTGAACTTGTCCTTCAGCTTCGTGGCGTCGAATGTCCCCTTCTGCGCGTCCACCAGCATCTTCGCGAGTTCGAGCTCCTTTTCGTTAACCATGCCCAGATCCGCGGGAGCCTCTTCCTCAACTCGCACCTCGCTGGCAAAGAACAGCGTGTGGAGCACGAGGCCACGGCTGCCGGGGCGGATGCACACCGCATACTCACTCCCGCGCATCACCAGCTCGCCCACCGCCACGCATCCGGTTTCCACCAACGCGCGATAGAAGAGAGCATACGCTTTCTCGCCGCCGTGATCCGACGCGACGTAGTACGACGCATCGAAATAGTTGCGGTCGATCTCGCTCAGCCCGACGAATTGCGCGATTTCCAGATTGGTCGAGGCGCGCGCTCGCAAAGCGGCGACCTCGGAACTCCGCAGGACCACGTATCGGTCAGGCTCAAGCTCGTAGGCTTTGAGGATGTCGGCCTTGTTCAGGACGACGTTCGGGTCCTCGCCTACAAAAGCTTGATGCACTCGCCCCACTCGCTCTGGTAGAGGCGGCTGCTCGGGTGCTTGTTGCTGGCTCGGAAATTGCCGGACCTTGGACGCCTGCCCTGGCACGTCGGGAGTCTGGACGTGCGGGGATGTGGATTGCCCAACCGCCATCGGGTATACGTTATGGAATTGAACCCGTTCCCGGCGAGCCGCCTTATGAAGACGAACTGGAATAGTAACGAGACCGAAAACCAACCGGCCCCGCCAAATTGTTGCTGCCATTGAAGTCACCTCTACTGCATCGCGGCCGGATGACCTGCCGCGCGTGTTATGGAATCCTGCGGGCCTCCTACTGAAGAACTTCCGCTCTAAGACGCTTTCCGCCGGCGCCAACGGGTCCGGATGCGGACCTTGTATTTGCCCGGCTCGACTGGCGCGCCGGCCTCAACTGCTTTAAGCACTTTTTCGCGTTCCTGTCTTGCCAACTCCAGGCTCTCCGTTCCCGCTGACTCCAGCGCCGCGATGCTTTCCAGCCATGCCTGTGTAACTATTGGTCGCCGCTCTAAGCCTTTCGATTTCTTCTGCGCTGAGGGAGTGTTGAAGGAGTCCATAGGAAGCTTCCACTGCTTTTTTGACGATAGCGAGGAGTTGGGCGTCTCCGCTGGCGCGAACCATCTCGAACTTCTCCAGGAGCGGATCGGCCTTTGTTGATGGAGGCAACGCAACGGAACGTTCTCCAGTGAGCCACTCCTCGAACAGCCGGGAGCCAATCTCCTGGAACGTAGTCCTCATCTTGAATCGTTTCTCGTCGAGTTGATCGAACCGCTCTATCGGGAACCGAAGATTCACTCTGCGTTCATGAGCCATATGGTGCGTTTCCTTATCCGCGTCTTGACGCTCTAGGTTTGACTATACCATAATCGAATGGAGATGCAATGAACCTAAAGATATTTTGCGTCTCTACATGGTTCAATGGTGCAGCCTCAGATCCTCTCTTGGTGAGGGTGGGGGTTCGCAAATAGCAGAGGTCGTATTTGCAGCCTGGGAATCCCGAGCTTGAACACATTCCAACTGGCCCCGCGGGAGAGTTTCGTATCCTCGGGAGAATCGCGGTCGCGCAAGACCGTGCCATTCCCTCCGGATCGGAAGTGCAGGACGCACGATGAGCCGCCGCGATCTGCACCCTTTGCCCACAGCCGCGGCCAAGAAGATCGAGTTGGCGACCGCGCACCTCGAAGTCGAGATCCACGACGCCGTCCTCGCTTGGTATGGCGTGGCCCGAGCTAACGTCACCGGATTGCGAACCCTCACGGCCGAGCAGCAATCGGAGCTGCAGGATCTGCTGATCGAGATGGCCGTTCAGTTGGGTGAGGCCGAAGGCGGCGAATACCTCAACGTAACCTCGTCGCCGCGCCAGTTCGTAATCGAAGTCGCGCAACTCATGGATGCGATTGCGGCGGAAACGCGCGAGCGATGGAGTTGCCTTACGCGCGACTTCCACGTCGAAGGGCTGTCCCCGGACGACCAGAAGCCGGAATGCGAGTTCCACAGGCGACTGCACGAAGCATTAAGGCCAATCGCCCGCCGCCTGATACGCGACGCCTGGTCCGTTCACGAGAAGCGTCTTGCGATGGAATGCGCGTGCCCCGTTTCCGAGAACGGCGCGTCGGCTCAGGAGGCCCTTTCGCACTCGCCACCTGCCAAACAGGCCACCCGCGAACTGCTGGCTCAACGAGTGGAACGACTCAGAATCGACCGGGGCATGAGCGTGGAACAGCTCGCGCTCGATGCGGAACTCGACAAGAAGACGGTCATTGGTGTTCTCCGCAGCCGGCGGAAGGCCAGGCCCGCGACTCTGAAAAAGATGGCGGATGCGCTCGGCGTCAGCGCGAGCGAACTTGCCAGCTAGAGAGTGCAATTTCCACCGATCTTCCCCCGAAGTTCCACCGTTGTTCCCCGAAGTTCCCTTGACTTTTCCTCGCGGTTGTGAGTGCCACCGGTTTTCCCTCTCGAAGTTCCACCGATATTCCCCTGAAGTTCCACCGGAGTTCCCTTGACTTTCCCTCGCGTCTGTGATTTCCACCGATCTTCCGCGCGAAGTTCCACCGAAATTTCCCACCAAGTTCCACTGACATTTCCGAGGCTGCTGGGGCATTCTGTAGCTTCGGTTCGCAACGGAAACAGGCGATGGGCACGAGTCAGGAATCATTCGAGCGGTTACTTAACGATCACGAGGTCGCGGCGCGTGTCGGAGTCAGCGTCGCAACGGTTCGGCGCTGGCGACAGCTCGGCACCGGGCCGTTGTACCTGAAGATCGGTGCGCTGGTTTGGTACCGCCTCCAGTCGATCCAGGAATGGCTGGACAGCCGGCCGATGGGTGGCGACCCTTCGGATCTCATGGAGGTGGCGCACCGTGCCTGAAGCAGTAGTTAGCCGTAGCAGCGCGGACGTTGTGGACGGGCGGATTCTTGTCCGCACAACGTTCGCCGACCTGCTGGCGTGCCGCCGTATTCCCGGCGCCGCGTGGGACATGAAACGCAAAGCGTGGTCATTCCCGGCGACGGCAGACCAGGCTGAACTCATCAAGAGATTCTTCCGATCCCTCCAGGCCACGGAGCGGTTCGACGCGCTGCTCCAGTCTACGAGCGCGAACGCCCGAGATGGAGCGACCCACGGTGCGCCGAAACCGCTCGCCGTGGCCAGCCAGGAGTCGACGGCCGCGAATGGTCGCGAGCCTGGCACCGCTATGGTGGCGTCGGCAACCGTACCGGAGATCGCCCTCCCGTCCGGACTGCTGACGCCGCCGTGGCGTCACCAGATAGCCGCCTTTCAGTTCTGTCTTGCGAAATTTGCCGCCGGCTTCTACGGCCTTCTCTTGGCGATGGGCATGGGTACCGGCAAATCGCTCGTGGCTTGCATGCTCGTCCTCGCGCTCGCCGCGCGGCGCGTGTTGATCGCTTGCCCGCTCCGCGTGGTTCCAGTGTGGGTCACGCAGTTTGAACGGCACGTCCGCATCCCGTACGTCATCGTCGCGCTCGACGAAGAGGCTGGAACCGTCGCGCAAAAGCAGGCCTTAGCAGAGGAAAAACTGAAACTCGCCGAGGCCCGCGGAGTGCCGTTCATTTGCATCATCAACTTCGACGGCATTTGGCGGGAGCCATTCGCATCCTGGGCCGAGAAGAAGGTTCCCATGTGGGATGTGATCATCGCCGACGAAGCCCATCGCATTAAGGCTCCCGGTGGCAAGGCGTCGCTCGAATTCAAGCGTCTGCGCACGCGCACCAAACACCGTATCGCGCTTACCGGCACGCCGATGCCGCACGGCCCGATGGATCTCTACGCCATCTTCCGCTTTCTCGACATCACGATCTTTGGTCCCTCCTTCAGCGCATACCGGCAGACTTACGCCGTCATGGGAGGCTATCACAACAAGCAGATCACGGGCTTCCAGAAGCTCGATCAACTGGAACGCCTGATGGGGAAGATCACGTTTCGCGTGGGCAAGGAGGTCCTGGATCTTCCCCCGGAGACTCACGTTACGTACTATTGCAATCTGGCTGTCGAAGCCCGCCGCGTGTACCGCGACCTCGAGGAGGATTTCGTGGCGCAGGTGCTCGACGGGACCGTCACGGCCGCGAACGCGATGGTGAAGCTCTTGCGCCTTCAGCAGGTGGCCGGCGGCATCGTCCCCACCGACGACGGAGTCGCCCACAGGATCGACTGGTCCAAACAGAAGCTCCTGTCCGATGTGCTGGAGGATATCGGCGAAGACGAACCGGTGGTTGTGTTTTGCCGGTTCCACGCAGACCTGGACGCTGTACACGAGGCTTGCAAGCAGAACGAATTCAGCAGCCTCGAACTGTCAGGCCGGCGCGACGAACTGAAGCGCTGGCAGGATGGCGAAGCTCAGGTTCTCGCGGTGCAAATCAGCGCGGGCGGTGTCGGCGTCGATCTCACGCGCGCCCGCTACTCGATGTACTACTCGCTCTCGTTTTCGTTGGGCGAGTACGACCAGGCGCTCTCCCGCGTCCACCGGCCCGGCCAGACGCGCCCTGTTGAACACATCCACCTTGTGGCGAGGAACACAGTGGATTCGAAGATCATGCGCGCGTTGGAAAAGCGCGCCGAAGTAGTGCAAGCGATCCTCGCGGAAATCAAAAACTAAGCCAGGAGGCCAAACCGCTCATGAACATGGAGCAGCTCAGGGAATTTGTGTCCCTTGAGAACAAGAAACGCGATCTGGATGCCGAACTGAAGGCAACCAACCAGAGGCTCGACGAATTGGAGGATCTCATCCTCCCTCAGTTCATCGAGGCCGGCGTGCCGTCGATCGCCGTCACCGTCGATGGCAGCACTCGCACGCTTTCGATCTATCCGGACGTATACGCCAGTCCGCGTAACGACCGCGCGGACGTCGCCGCCGCGCTGAAGGCATCGGAGTTGGGGCAATACGTCGCCGAGAACTACAACAGCAATTCACTCACGGCTTATGTGCGGGAAGTGTGGCGCGAAATCGTCCAGGCGGCCGCGCGGGAGAACCGCGTGGCCACCGAGGACGACGTGCGCGCCGCACTGCCCAAGCCACTGGGGGACGCCATCAAGATCTCCCTGGTTCACAAGCTCAGCAGCAGAAAGAAAGCCTGAAAGGAGTAGCGATGTCAACGGAAATTGTCAAAGCGGCGGCGGCGCCCAAGGCGCTCACGCTCGCAAGGGAAGAAGCGGCGGCGGTCCAGGAGGCCTTCGCCATCAACGTGGCCAGCGGCGCGGTCTCGGAATTCGATCTGCCGCGGGTCAAGATCATGAACGGGGCCGCCTTCTGGCTGATCCCGAAGCTGGAGGGTGAGGAAACCGCGCCCAGTGTCGAGGGTGTGATCGTCTACGCCCGAGATACCCGCGCCTACTACGCCACCAAAGACGCCGGCAATGTGCCGCCCGATTGCTCGTCGTCCGACGCGGTCACGGGCCGTTGCAAGCCCGGAGTCAACCTGGGCGGCGAATGCGCGAAGTGTCCGATGGCGGTGTTCGGCAGCGCGCAGGACGGCGGGGACGGCCAGGCCTGCAAGCAGATGAAGCAACTCTTCATGCTGCGCGGCGATTCGATGTTCCCTGAGGTGGTTTCGCTGCCGCCCACCAGCATCAAGAACGCGCGGCAGTTCTTCCTGAAGCTCGCATCGCAGGGCGTGCCGTATTTCAAAGCACTGGTGTCGCTGCCGCTCGAAAAGGCTCAGAACGCCGCCGGCCAGACGTATGGCAAAGCGAACATCAAGTTCCTTCGCCGGCTGAGCGACGAAGAAGCGGCGCGCGCGGTGGAGTTCCACGAACTGGCGAAGACGTTCGCGGGCAACGTGAGGCCCACGGAGTAGGAGGCAATCCACGATGAGCACTCCCTCTTATCTGACAAAGAGCATCACGATCCGCGGGGTCGATGGCAACGACATCCGCGTCTCCGAGACGGCCGAACGCCAGGCGGTCGTCATCAGCATCCAGCAAAACGACGATGGCGGCCGGATCGCTTCGGTGCGCCTCGATCAGGCGCAATTCGATGCGTTGTGCCACACGCGGTACTCGATGGATTTCGATAAGCCCGCTGTCGATTCCGAACTCCAGGAGGTCGCCTGATGTTCCAGGAAACCATCATCCAGATCAACAACGGCGCGGCGGTCCAGGAACTGTCCGACGCGCTCAAAAAGGTGGTCGCCGCCGTCCGCGAGACCGGCAAGTCCGGTTCGATCACTCTCACGCTTAAGGTCGCACCTGCTTCGAAGGGTAACGCCGACGTGCTGCTGGTGGAGTCCCAGGTGAAGTCCAAGCTGCCTGAGCCCGAGCGCGGCATGACGATCTTCTACGCGACTGACAACAACCTGCTCGTCCGCAATGACCCCAAGCAGCAGATGCTGCCGCTCCGCGTGGTCGAGTTCGACCACCAGCCGCGTGAACTCAAGGAGGTAAAGAATGCCGTATAACGACCAAAATGAAAACGCCAGCATCGGCGACATCCAGTCCGCAATCGCTGCTGGCGCCGCGCTGAGCGAACCGCGCACGATCCCGGAGACTCCGGAGCCCACCGGCTTGTACGCGGTGGTTCCAGCGGATTACAAGCTCGAATCGCTCGAAGACTTCCTGCCGCGCCCGTTGCGTGTGCGGCAGCAAGTATCTCTTCACGATGCGCAGTCGTTCATCGCCTACGTGAAGGAGTTCGGCGATCACGAACTGAGCCGGATCTTCTTCAATCAGGAGAAGGAGACGTTCCAAGCCGTGCTCGACTACCACGCCGCTAATGGGCAACCCGGCTGGTGCGCACACGTGGCCGGATTCACCACGCGCCGCAGTGAAGAGTTCAAAGCCTGGATGGTGCAGAACAAGAAGCAGATGGGGCAGGTCGACTTCGCGCGCTTCCTGGAGGACAACCTGCCCGACATCGTCGAGCCCGAGGGCGCGATGCTGCTGCAGATCGCGCTCACATTCGAAGCCAAAAAGGATGTGGAGTTCGCTTCCGGCGTGCGGTTGCAGAACGGCCAAATCCAATTCCAATACAACGAAGTTATTCGCGGCGCCGCGCAGAAGGGAACGCTCGAGGTGCCCGAGCAGTTCGTCTTGGGCGTTCCGATCCACGTGGGCGGGCCGGCCTACCGGATTCCGGTGCGGTTCCGCTGGCGCCTCCACGATGGCAAGGCGATCTTCTGGTACGAGATCGTCCGGCCGCACCGCTACGTCGAGGACGCGCTCAAGGAGATCCGTGAGCGCATCGCGGAGGTGACCCGCCTCGACGTGCTGGCTGGCGCGGCAGAGTAGCAGGCTCGAAGCCAAGTACGTCGAGAGAGACCATTCTCCGCGAGCGAGCCATAACGCCTGAGAGTCGCCAGATCTACAGCGCGAACCAAAGGGGCATTAGCGCGCCAATGGGCGCGAGTGAATCAGAAGGGAATTGCAATGTACGACACCACCACCATCGACCAGACGCGGGATGCTGTTCAGCGTCTGAACAGCGACCTTGTGAAGGCCGCGTCAACATTGAGCGTCAACGAGGCACGCTACCTCGTTGACGCCTACTACACGATCCAGGAATACCGGAAGGCGGCAGCTAACCAAGTTCGCTCGCTCGCGATTTCGGATGAGCCGCACACGGTTATCCAGTGGCTCTTCGACCAGAACCAGACGCTTGAACTGCAAATCAAGCGCGCTCTCGACTCGTGGACCGAGTCTATCCCCGCTGCAGTGTGGGCAAAAGGAATTGTCGGCATTGGCCCGGTGATCTCCGCAGGGCTTGCCGCCCACATTGAAATCGAGCGCTGCAACACGGTCGGCAAGATCTGGCGGTTCGCAGGCCTCGACCCCACGGTCGTGTGGCTGCCCAAAACGAAGCGGCCTTGGAATGCGGCGCTCAAGTGTCTCTGCTGGAAGATTGGCGAGAGCTTCGTCAAGGCCTCCGGACGCGAGGGCGACTTTTACGGCAAGCTGTACCAGCAGCGGAAGGCCATCGAGCAAGGGCACAACGACGCCGGCGAGTTTGCCGACCAGGCGAAGGCGAAGTTGGAGCGCTTCAACATTGGCAAAGATACGGAGGCCTATAAGTGGTACTCCGAAGGCAAACTCCCGCCCGCTCACCTTCACGCGCGCGCCAAGCGTTGGGCGGTGAAGCTCTTCCTCGCGCATTATCACCATGTCGCCTGGAAGCTCTCTACCGGGCAGGAGCCGCCGAAGCCGTACGTCATCGCGCACCTGAATCACGTTGACTACATCGCGCCGCCGAATTTCGGCAAAGGATCGGAGGTTGCCTGCCGCCTGGATCTCATCGGGGAGGGGCTGTGAACGACTACAAGTCCCGGCTCCTCCTGGCTTGCTTGGCGGCGCTGGTCCGGCGCTGCGGCAAGGCCATCGTGATCGCGGACGCCGACGTTGAAGCGGCGCTCGACAACCACACCGAGGTCATGTGGGAGCACGACCACCACGCGAAATGCGTCCGGTTGACGGTCCCAGTGGAGGTCAGTAGGTAATGAGCAAACCGGGCGAAATTCATATCGAAGGCGCGCGTGGTTACCGTGGATGTACCTTCTGCGGCGGGCGCGGCTGTCTTGCCTGCGCGCAGCAGTCGGAACGCGACCGGCAGTACGCCTTCGAGCACCCTCTGTTCGTTGGCGACCCGAATAAGCCGGAGGACATGGAGCGTCTGCGTTCAATCCTCCAGCAGTTGGGCATCGCGCCGAAGGAGCGGTCATGAGGCGGCAGCCGACACTCGAACACTGCATCGTCGCGCGGATCATGAAGACGCTCCGGACCTACCCGCATGTGGTCGTCCGGAAACGCCACGGGACTGCGATGGGCGTCGCCGGTGATCCGGATCTTTACGGCACCATCAACGGCGGCCACTTCGAGATCGAAGTGAAGCGGCCCAACGATCCCTCTTCTCAACTCACCAAACTCCAGGAGCAGCGGCTTCAGGAATGGGCGGCTGGCGGCTCCATCGTTGGCGTTGCGCGTTGTGTTCATGACGCGCTTCAGATCCTCGGCCTGGTGCGGCCGGAACCGCGCGTGCGGTGGACCTGCGAGTCTTGCCGCCGCTACACGTGGGAAGGCGCCTACGCTCCGGCGAGGTGCCCGAACTGCGGACACCGGCACTTCGACAAGCAGGTGGTGGCCGCATGAAGCGCACCACGGTCCACGTCTTCAATGCCGGGGATTTTTCGGTCGCGCTCAGCGTCTGCAAATTCCTGAAGCATCACGGCGTGGACGCGGTCGTCGTCACCAAGCACGCGGTGCAGATCCATCCGAATCACGAGCAACAGACGACCGAGGTGATTCCCGCCTGGCGGTGGGGATGGGACCGGAAGCCGGAGGGCAGCGATGTTCGCGGATGAGTTGGATCTCATCGCCTGCGGGCTAAATGCGCCATGGTCGCGGCGGTGGCTGCGGCGGGCTGCATTCTTCCAGTTCGCGGACTTGTCCGAGCCCCTGGAAAGGATCGGGCATATCGATCCTCCGCTGGTGATTCGGTGCGAATGGGAGCCGGTGCCGGAGGCATACGAGTGCCCGACCTGCGGCATGGCATTCACCGATCTTGGCCGGTACCGCCGTCACATTCAACGCCATCGTCGTGTTGGCCTGCGACGGATTGAGCAACATGAGGCCACGCGCAAGCAGTTTCGGCGGAGGTACGCCGCATGATCTACGGGTCGATTTGCTCCGGCATCGAAGCCGCTACGGTCGCGTGGCACAGCCTTGGATGGCATCCCGCGTGGTTCTCCGAAATCGACCCGTTCGCGCGCGCGGTGCTCGCGCATCGCTATCCGGAGGTGAGGAACCTTGGCGACTTCACGGCGCTCCGCGGCCACTGGCTCCGCAGGATCGAAGCAACTCCAGTTGACCTTCTCGTCGGAGGCACTCCCTGCCAGGCATTCAGCGTCGCCGGACATCGCCTCGGCGTGGATGACGCGCGTGGCAACCTCACGCTCGAATTTCTGCGCACTGTTAAGCGCCTTCGACCACGCTGGATCGTCTGGGAGAACGTCCCTGGTGTCCTGTCGATTGACTCCGGCGGGACATTTGGAGCCATCCTCGGGACCCTGGCTGAACTCGGGTATGGGACCGCCTACCGGATTCTGGACGCTCAGTTCTTCGGAGTGCCCCAGCGTCGCCGTCGCATCTTCGTTGTCGGATTTGCTGGAGCGTGGCAGGCTGCCGCAGCGGTACTTTTTGAGCGCGAAAGCCTGCGCCGGGATCTTGCGCCGCGCCGCAAACCGCAGGAGGTCGTTACCGCCCTTACTGCGAACAGCCTTGGAACGTGTGGCGGCGACCCAAAGCAGGCTCAGGCCGGCCACATCCTCGCCGCCGATGTCGTCCAGCACTCGGTGAGCGCGAAGTGGGCCAAGCGGACCAGCGGGCCCAGCGGCAGCGAGCACCACAACCTCGTCTGCGTCGATGTGGCGCCCACGCTCCTCGCCGGCGAGAACGACGGCGGCGGCGACCGCTTCCCCGGCATGAACGTGGACACGTGCTCGTCGCTGATCGCGTTCTCGTGCAAGGACCACGGCGCCGACGCTATGGAAGACCTCGCTCCCACGCTACGAGCGATGGGCCACGACTCCTCGCACCCGAACGCCGGTGGACAGGTCGCGATCGCGTTCCGTGGGTGCGGGCAGGACGGCTTCGTGCCGCGCGAAGTGACGCCGCCCATCCTCGCCACGGATGGCGGCAATGTCGGGACACCCATGGTGTTCGAGGCGCGGTATGCCCGCAACGGACGTGGCGCGCCCGACTTCGTTGCGCCGCCGTTGAAGGCGCAGTCCGGTAGTTCCGGCCGTGGTGACGGCGCGCCGTTGCTCACCACTTGGGCGGCTGTGCGGCGGCTGACTCCGCGTGAGTGCGAGCGGTTGCAGGGCTTTCCAGACGACTGGACGCTGGTCCCCAGCTATCGGCTGAAGTTGCGCCGGGAAGAGGTCGAGGACATCGCCGCGTACCTGGGCATCCCGATCAACGAAGCTCTCAGGCTCGGCGCAACGCCGGATGGTCCGCGCTACAAGGCGATCGGCAACAGCATGGCAGTGCCGGTCATGCGATGGATTGGCGCCCGGATCGATCATGTGGACCGCATGGTCCGGAGGGCCGCATGACCGGCTTTTACAGTCGTGCGGCCATGCGCCAGGCGCGCGAAGAACGTGAAGCGCGCGAACTTGCGGGTCCACCCGCCCAACTCGCGCTCGCGGATATTCCCGTTGACTCGCCAGCCGACGATGCATTGCTTACCGTGTGGGATGGTCAGCGGTGGGTGGCATATGACACCTGGCTTGCACGTGCGCCCATCGTGCGCGACGAGTACGCACCGGCCCAGGCCACCAGCAAGCATGACGATGCCAAGTGCGTGGTGGGCGACTGCAACGGCAAGCGCGTTTGGCTGGTGCGCGACAGCGACCGCTGGCTGATGTTCGCGGGATCACGCGGCCCTGGCGGCCGGCGGCGCGACTTCGCGTCGCCTTTCCTGGAGCACGCAATCCGGACGGCGGAACTCTGGTACGGCGCGGCCGCCACCGGCTGGTGCCCGGACCTGTCTGCGGAGGTGGCGCGTGGTTAATCCGTATTTCCGCACGTACACCGGCAAGTGGGTTCATATCCGAGATCCACATCCGGACGAGATCGGCATCGAGGACATCGCCCACGCGCTGTCGCACATGTGCCGGTTCTTCGGCCATACGGACGGCTTCTATTCGGTCGCGCAGCATTCGGTGCTCGTAAGTCAGCAGGTGCCGGCGCGCGACGCATTGTGGGGCCTGCTGCATGACGGTGCCGAAGCCTACCTGGGCGATCTCGCGAGGCCGTTGAAGCTCGCTCCGGAAATGCAATGGTATCGCTCGCTGGAGGACCGGTTCTTGCTGTGTTTCGCGCGGAAGTTTGGATTGCCGCCGGAGCTTCCCGGTTCAGTGCTCCGCGCCGACGCATTGCTGCTGGCGACCGAGTTCCGCGACATAACCACCGTGGATCACGACCACGATTGGATCGTCGGCGAGTGCGGCGTCGCGCCGCTCGACTCCGGTTTCTTCATCCATCCATGGCCTCCGGCTGTCGCCGAGGACCGGTTTCTCAGGCGCTTTTTGGAGTTGACGAAGTGACGCCGCTCGAATTTCTAACGCAACTCTGGCAGCACAAGCCCGAGGAGCACTTCGTCCTGATATGGACGACTCCGGAAAAGCGCTCGCGATGGTTCACCGACATTTCCGCCGCCGCGGACTATGTCACCAGCATCAATGGCGACCGCGATGTGTACGTGGGAGTCGGCCTCTCGAAAGCGGATTACGGGCCCACGCGCCGGTGCAAATCAGACGAGATTTCTGGCCTGTGTGGTATCGGTGTGGACCTCGATGTGAAATCGGAGGCGCACGGCAATAAGCCGCTCCCGCCCTCGATCGACGATGCGCTCTCGCTCCTTCCCCCGACATTGTCCCCATCGATCCTGGTCAGCACTGGGAACGGCGTGCACGCTTGGTGGCTCTTAAAAGAGCCCTTCGTTCTTGACACCGAGGACGACCGAAAGCTGGCTGTGAGCGTGCTCGCGCGCTGGCACACGATGCTCCGGCTGCGCGCGGCAACACGCGGGTGGGCATACGACCGACTCTCCGATCTGGCCCGCATTCTTCGCGTTCCTGGGACGCTCAACCACAAAGACCCAAACAACAGGAAGAAGGTGGCGGTGCTTTCGGCGACCGACCTTCGCTACAACATGTCGGATTTCGAGGAACTCCTCGACGACACCGGCATCCCCGATCCGGAGGCGGAAGAGAAGGCACGCCGGGAGTGGGCGGAACGTTTCGCCGACAAGCCCCTCGTGATCAACGTCAGCGCACGCATTCAGCAGCAGTTGCTCGACGAATGGATCAACCAGGACCCCAGGTTCCGTAACACCTGGGAACGTCGCCGTCACGACTTGAAGGACCAGAGTGACTCCGGCTACGACATGGCGCTGGCCTGCTTTGGCGTGGATGCGGGCCTTTCAGAGCAACGCATCGTCGATCTCGTCGTTCACCACCGCGCACTTCATGGCCGGAAGCAGCGGACGCGGGTGGACTACTTCCAGCGGACTATCGCCAAGGCAATGGAGAAAGCGGGTGGAGCGCCAGCGGTGACTGTCGGCGCACCGGCGTCTGGCGCGCACGACCCGCGCAGTACTGATGGTAACGACGAGGACGAGCAGCAACCGGCCGATCCCGCAATCGCGAAAGCGTACCTCTGCGAGACCGTTTCTGCCGCGCTGAGCACGTCCAAATTTCGCGTACAGATCATCCGGATGGTGAAGTTCCAGGGCAAGGAGCCTACGTATCACATGGAACTGATCCAGGGAAAGATCGAATTCCCGAGCTTCGCGAAGTTCACCGACTACGCCAGCGTCCGCAATGCAATCGGCGGGCTGACGAACGGGCTCATCCGGAAGATCAAGACAAAGGAATGGGAACCGGTCGCGCAGATGATGCTGGATGCCTGCTTCATCGAGGAGTGCACCGAGGAAGAAGAATTCGAGGGCGGCGCGCGCGCCAACGTACTCGACTACCTTCAGGAAACCGACTTCATCCCCTCGATTGAGGGCCAGAGGGTCCAGGACCAGCGCAGACCCATGATCGCTGATGGCCGCATCCTGGTGTCCAGTTCGGATTTCAAGGACTATCTGAACCGGACCAAAAACCTGGGGATATCTGGCAAAGCGGCCGCGTCGATGCTGGGCGCCATCGGGGCGAAGAAGAGTCCTCGGTTGCGCAGCAACAAGTACAGAAGCCAGTCGCGCTGGGCGCTGCCACCAGCAGACTTCAATCCCGCCGAAATTAAGCCGTCGGCGGTGGCGGCGGGGGATATCCATGATGAGTGAGCGCGCAATTGGCAACCTCGAACAGATCGGCCAGCGGGATCACGCCGAGACCTCCGAGTACCGGATCTTCGGGCCACCAGGAACAGGCAAGACGACCAACCTGACGCGGCAGATCCAGCGGGCCGTGAACCGCTATGGTCCGGGTTCCATCCTGGTTACCTCCTTCTCGCGCGCGGCCGCCGCGGAACTGACCGGGCGGGATCTGCCGGTCGCATCGGATCGCGTCGGCACCCTGCACTCGCACTGCTGGCACGCGTTAGGTGGCACGGAGATCGCCGAGGCAAACGTGGACGAATGGAACCGCGACAATCCACACCTCGCGATCACGCCGGTCAAGAAGCACTCCACGCTCGATGGCGAGGAGGCAGTGGACGACGATTCGGAGTTGGAGAAGAGCGGCGACGAGGCACTCCAGAGGCTAAACCGCTATCGCGGGATGATGCAGCTCCGAGAGTTCTGGCCCGAGACCCTGATCGAATTCGAGAAGCTGTGGACCCAGTACAAGCAGGAGAACGGGCTGCTCGACTTCACCGATCTGATCGAAATCTGTCATCGGGATGTGTGGGCGGCGCCCAAGAACCCGTCCGTGATTTTCGCGGACGAAGCTCAGGACCTCAATCGGATGCAGTTGTCGCTGGTCCGAAAGTGGGGTGGGCGTGCCGAGTACTTCATCGTCGCCGGCGACGACGACCAGACCATCTACACGTTCACGGGCGCGACCCCGGAGGCGTTCCTCGATCCGGACATCCCCGAGGACCACAAGATCATCTTGAAGCAGTCCTACCGTGTGCCGCGCGCCGTGCACTCGTTCGCCGAGGCGTTGATTCGCCAAGTGAGCCGCCGCCAGGAGAAGCAGTATCTGCCGCGGCCGGAGGACGGCGCACTCGACCGCTTCTCCCGCGATGGCTACAACCGCGTTGACGGCGAAATTCTCAAGAGCGCCCTTGAACACCTGGAGCGCGGCAAGTCGGTGATGTTCCTCACCGCCTGCTCGTACATGCTGCGCCCAATCATTCAGGTTCTCCGGAAACAGGGCGTCCCGTTTCACAATCCGTACCGCAAGTCCAACGGTTTCTGGAACCCGCTCCGCGTTGGCCGCCGCGGATCTACCGCCAGCCGGGTCGCGGCGCTCTTGGTGGCGCATCCAGGCTGGGGTGAGGGAGCGCGGCCGTGGACGCAAGCCGACCTTGGGCTGTGGGCCGAATCGCTGCAATCGAAGGGCGTCCTGCGTCTCGGCGCGAAGAAGCGGCTTGGGGCGCTCATCGGCAACGATGAAGTCACCAACGAGATGTTCGACGAGATCTTCGAGCCTGGCGCACTTGATCAGTTGTTGCAGGCATACGAGGGTGACTATCGAGCGTTGCTCCAGTGGTGGCGCGATCACGTGACGCAGGACCTGTTGGCGCGCTCGCAGTTTCCCGCCGAAATCGCGTCCAGGCGCGGGCCCCGGGCACTGCTTGCGACGCCTCAAGTGGTGGTCGGAACAATCCACTCGGTCAAAGGCGGCCAGGCCGACGTGGTCTATCTCTTCCCGGACCTCTCGCACGCCGGAGATGCCCAGTACCGCCGTGGCGGCGGACTGAAGGATTCAGTGATTCGCGTGTTCTATGTCGGAGCGACGCGAGCTCGTGAACGCCTCTATATCTGCCAGGCCGAGAGCGCGATGCGCATAGCGATTTGAAAGCAAGTGGCTGCTCGATGAAGGCTCGCATTACAATCCCCGAAATTGCCCAACGGTTGTCAATCGGCCGGATGGCTGTCTATTCGATGCTGGAGCAGGGCATCATCCCTGGCATTCGCCTCGGCAAACGGTGGATCGTCACCAGACATGCTTACGAGCAGTGGGAGCGTACTGCCGGCATGCGATCAGGCGCTGGATTTAATGCGGAATCCGAGGTAAGGGTCAATTGACTTATGCCAGTCCACAAACGCAAGCGCGACGGAAAGATCAGTTGGTTCTATAAGTTCGACGGCCCGGAGTCCACGCGCGAAAATCGCATCATCATCCAGAAGTGGGGCTTTGCCACGAAGAAGGAGGCGCAAGACGCCGAATCCGAAGCCCGAGCCGAGGCACTCAAGAAATACGAGATGGCCAAGGCAGGAGCCGGCGTCACAGCAGCGGTCCCGAAGACGCTGTCTATGCTGCTGGACGAATTCTTTCGCCAGTACGCGGAGGAGAAATTGGCTCCCAAAACGAACGAGCGCTACCGCGAAATGGCAGCATGCCTTGATGCCGGCCTGCTGACGATGCCGCTCAGTGAGATCACGCCGCTTCACCTCAGTCGAGAGTGGACCCGGCTGCTGAAGTGCGGCGGCCACACGCGCAAGGACAAGACACCGCGTCCGATGAGCGCGAAGACCGTCCGGAACATTGCAAGCGTGGTTTCCTCGGCATTCGGCCGCGCGATCAAGTGGGAACTGGTTCAGCGAAATCCGGTCGAGCACAGTGAGCCGCCGATCCCGGAGAAGCGCAAAGGCGCCGCACTTACGGTGGCACAACAGGACACGCTGATCACTGCCGCGAGTGGGCCCTGGTGTATGTCGATGATCCTCGAAGTAGACGCCGCGCTCGGCGCACGCCGTGGTGAGGTGCTTGCACTTCGCTGGTCGGACATCGTGGATGGACGCGCAGTAATCGCACGATCGCTCACGCAGACTTTTCGGCTCGTGGACGGACCGGACGAAAAGAAGATCAAGGTACACGATGTCCTTGAATTCAAGAGTACGAAGACCAAGGACATTCGCGTGATCGGGCTCCCAGCGTCAACACTCGCCGCACTGGAGGATCATCGCAAACGACAAGACGAGTTCCGCCAGCAGTTCGGTCCGGACTACCGCGCCGACCTCGACTTGATCTTCGCCAACCCGGATGGCACACCGCTGAAGCCGGATTCGGTATCCGCGACGGTATCTGCGCTGTTCCGACGCCTCAAGATCCCGAAACCCAAGGGCGCATCCCTCCACCTTCTGCGCCACAGCCACGGGTCTCACATGCTGGCGAACGGCGTGCCGTTGCCGGTCGTCTCGGAGCGCCTGGGGCATTCCTCGGTGCGCGTGACCGCCGACATCTATTCGCACGCGATCCACGGCCAGGACGACGAGGCTGTGCGCAAGTGGGAAGAGTATCAGCAGCGGAACCGACCTGGGGCGAGCGCTTCCCCTCATGAAGAACAGGTTCAGTGATCCCATGGGTGTAGAAGATCCAGTGGATTACTTCGCAAGCCCTTCCACTTTCCGTGACTTCGCCCCGGGGAGGACGTCCGCACATGAAAGACTCCCGGAGAGGTTCGGAGAGGTTCCGGGGGATTGACGGCGAGCCGCCAGAGGATGCATACTGGAGGTGGTCGGCTTGGTTAACGAAATTCACAGACCAGAAGTTTAGGCTGTAGCGTTAGGCCGCATGGTGCGGCTCTTTGAAAAGTCGGCCCGGTACCATACTCTTCGCGTAGTGGAGTCACCGATCTCGTCTGGAAACAGATCGGAGGGCAACCTCCGGCGGGTGGTCTTCAGAGCTTCCGCAAGGAAGCGAGGCGTTGTAGGGCGTAACGAAATGACATCTTTGTAGTTGCCTGCGAGAGGCGAGAAAACATTATTTAGCATGCTAAGTTAATGTCGGGCGGGGGAACAAAGCCTCCGCCCACCTTAATTTTTCTCGCAAAATCAGGCAGGTACAGATGTCATCTATCGCAGAGATCGCGGCGAAGATCGAGGAAGTCGTTCGCCTAGCCCCCAACCAGCGAATTCTGGGCGCACTTCTGGGTCCACATATTCGTGATTGTGGTTTCAACTCCCAACTACACGGAAAGCTCAAGGATTTCATTCCGATGCATGTGCCGTCCGTGCGCAAGCTCGAAGCCCACGGCGGCGACTGGTACTACGGGTTGGCGACCCCAAGCTCAGCAGCCAACCCACCGCCTCCCGCGCCTTCTACACAGGAAGCGGGTCCTCTGGCGCAGCTCAGCCAGACGATCCAGGTCGGCGGAGACGTCTGGAAGACATACGCCAGCCCCAACACGCGGTTCATTCTGGCAGGGAACAAAGAAACCGGAGAACTGACCGTCATCGCGCCGGGACAGCCCGTTCCCGGCCATCCCTGGATTCAGATTCCATCCTGTTCCGCCGACGCGCATCGTGATATTGCCAAGGC
Organism: Bryobacterales bacterium; assembly: GCA_020847975.1. Classification (GTDB taxonomy): domain Bacteria; phylum Acidobacteriota; class Terriglobia; order Bryobacterales; family Bryobacteraceae; genus CADEFT01. The sequence goes on from JADLBD010000200.1 coordinate 58,717, forward strand.
CTTCGTGGCGGAGATCGGGGATGCTGCAAAACGTGACATCCTGCAGCCGGTCGTTGAACAAGCCGGGTCCGGACCCGCGAGCGGGTTCTATCAGAAAGTCGGCGCCGTCAATCTAATGCAGGAGTGGCACCGGTTTCGCCGCTCCAAGATACTAGAAAACCTCGCCGCCGCCCTACGCGCCAATGGCATCGAGTTCCGAGGTGTCGCCAGCTCATTAAGGCCGTCGCCACCACCCCTTCCTGAAAGACAGTTTGAAAGCCGTGCGGCATTCCACCCGGCGACAAGCGCCAGCGCGCTGGGCCGGACCACAGACATCCGCAGAATCGCCGTGGGAGCCGTGCAGCTCATGTCCGAGTCAGAGCTGCGCGGTCTGAATATTCCCCTAGGGTATGTGCTTGATATCATCGACAATCGCTAAAGTCGCCCGGATGCCTTCTTCATGCGGATTGCGATTGTCGTGGATTATCAACGTACGCTAATGGGCACGAAAGGATCGTTCCGGAAGAGAACGGAGACCCTCGTGGGCCGCAAGACCATCCTTGTGTACACCCTCGACGAAATCAACCAGGACGCGCCTTTCGAAATGATACAGTCGCTGATCGGGAGCAAGAAAACCATCGAGGGACTTCTTGTCTGCCAACCTTCCGCTGATCCTACGCCGGTGGCGGGCGCGAGTACACCGGGCAATCCTGGCTTCCACAAGGCTCGGATGCGCGTCGAGGGCTGGCTGAAAGGACTAACCCATACGCGCGGCATTCAATGCCGGCAGGAATACTATGACCCGAAGAACATCGCCGCGCCAGATGAAGTTCTAGCCGCGATCGATGCCTTTCCCGTGATGTACGTAAGGAATCTCGACGACCTGAAGAACTCCGCCAACCCGAACAGATTTTTGCGTCCCGCCGAAGTCGCAACCATCTTCTCGGAGCTCTGGCGTGAGATCAATCCCAGCGGCGTCCGCCATCTGCCGGATCTAATACCGGTGAAGATCGGAAAAAGAAGCATCGGATACCGCGAGAGCGATGTATACGACTACCTCCAGAAAAAACTTTCCCAAGAAAACATCTTGGCTTAGCGCTCGGATCGGCAGGAAGGGCAGGGAAGGTTCGCTTCAATCCTAACGAGGCCGGTATTCTGTTGCCGTCCCAAGTCGGTGCCTTGGGGATTTTCAAAGAAAGGAGGTGGCAACAACATGTCGGAACGAAGGATCAATCCTGAAACCGGTGTGTACGAGGAGAACAACGGTTTCATCTTCGACAACTGGACATCGGTCCAGAACGAAAACGGTAACGATGAACGCATCAATCCCGATACCGGTGTCGTCGAAGAAAACACCGGCTTCATTTTCGACAACTGGACGCCGAAGGGATAAACACCACAAGGCGCTCTAGCGTCTAACAAGAGGCTCCGGGGCGAATTCGCCGCCGGGGCCTCTTCGTGTTTTGGGCCGACCCGAGAAATATTTTCCGAGCAGGCGCACGGAGTTAGAAACCGTAACGGCAGGAAGAACTGGGACGGTTACCTCTGCAGCCACCATCGTGGCAGTATTGGGCATCGAGGAAATCCGGAAATGCTGCAAGCAACTGCAACGCTGGAACAGAGACCCGTGGCGGGTCACACCGCCGGCGAACTCGAATCGGCGGTGCGGCTGCTGAAAGAGCGGCTCTCCGCGGGGCTCCCGATGGACTTGGCCATGGTCCAGGCAGGAGAGGCTACCGACGCGGCATACCAACGCGCCGCGGAATTGTGGTTCGGGATGGAGTTCTGAGATGACGGTTACCGACAGCGACCACTTCTGGCCCACGCCGATATAGGGGCGGCCCGCCGCCGCTCCAACCTCAGCAAACTGAAGAGGCACCCGCGCGAGTTCGCCCTGGGGCCTCTTCGTGTTTTTGGCAATCTCCGCAGATGTTAGCACCGGCTCAGTGATCCTCGGTGGAACCTACCGCTACTCGACTCGCACCTGTAACCACGCTTCTGCGCTGACGCGTCGCGCGTGGTTGCCGGTGGTTGCCTGCGGCAGCCAAGTTTACGTAACTCTTTGGAAATAAAAGAAGAATTGGTAGCGCTAACGGGATTCGAACCCGTATTTAAGCCTTGAGAGGGCCTTGTCCTAACCCTTAGACGATAGCGCCACGAGCCGACCTTCATTATACCCGATCCGCGACCATTCGCTACAATTAGAACAAATGGATCGACGCGCATTCCTCCTCAGTTCCGCAGCCGCTCCGGCAGCGGCTTTCAACCGCGCAGGCGACGGCATCCCCAAGTACAACATCGTCACCGCCTACAAACACGAACCGCACTACGAACTCCCTGGACACGTGGTCCGCGTGCACGCGGCGAATTCCATCAATGAAGCCACGGGAGAAGCCGACCCGGGCGTGGTCCGCGAAATGATGAGCCGCGGCCTCACCAGCCTCACCGGCGACAAGGACCCGCGCGACGCCTGGCGCCGCTTCATTCAGCCTTCCGACGTGGTCGGCATCAAAGTCAACGCCTCGGGCGCGCCGAAGATCATGTCCCACCCGGTAGTGGTCGCTGAAATCGTGCGCAACCTCCTCGACGTCGGGGTCAAGCCCACCAACATCACTCTGTATGAACGCTTCCCCGATCAACTGACGTCCATCCACTACGACCGCTACCTTCCGGCCAGAGTGAACATCCACGCCGTCGAACCCTACCGCAACCGTCTCACCGAATACGACCTCAAGACATACGTCGAAACCGACTTCTTCGGCGAAGAGGAAACGCGCTCCTACATGATCCGCATGGTGACCGAGAAATTCACGAAAATCATCAACGTCCCCAATATGAAGGACCACGGCGCCTCCGGCGTCACCGGGTGCCTCAAGAACATGGCCTACGGCGATTTCAGCAACGTGGCCCGCTCGCACGCCTACAACAAGACCCATACGAAAACCTTCATCGGCACTCTCGCCTCCGTCGAACCCCTTCGCTCGCGCGTTGTCCTGCACGTGATGGATGGCCTCAAGAGCATCTGGCACGGCGGCCCCTTCCAGCGCGATCCGCGCTTTGCCTTCTTCCCGAAGCAGATGATGTTCGGCACGGACGCCGTCGCAGTCGATCGCATCATGCGCGACGTGATTGAAGCCAAGCGGAAAGCCGAAGGAGCCGTCTCCGTATTCAACCGCGATGTCGAGATCACGAAGAACGTGCGTCCTCTCGATCCCAACAAGAACCATTACATCCGCGAACCGCTCCACATCGAATACGCAGGCTCCCTCGGCCTCGGCGTCGCCGACATCGAAAAGATCCAACTGAAGGAGATCACGCTGTGATGTGGGCGGTACTGCTGGCCGCCGTCTATCCCACGCTGTTCTCCGGAAGCGAGCCCGCCGGTCTCGTCAAGGTTCCCGCGCCGGGCGTGCGCTATCGAATGAACATGGCCATGGCCACCTCCGCGCCTTGGGTCGATTCCAACATCTGGCGCTATCGCCGCGACCCTAAGGGGAAGTACTTTTGCGACGTGCGCGGAAAGTCCGTGCAACTGGCCGCCGTCGAGGCCTACTCCCAGGGAGTCGACTTATCCCTCCAAACCACTCCCGAACAGAAGGAGGATTACGACGCCGTCCTCGAGTTTCTGAAGACGGTCCCGGAAGGGCCGGATAAACCATGGGCCGATGCGCGTATCGCATCCGATGACGGTTCACCGCAGGCCGGGGAAGCGCTCAACCTGCTCGCGCGCCGCAATATCTTCTACACTACCCAAGCCGGCTCCCATGGCCCCGCGCTTCGCCTCGATTCAAAGATCACCAACGCCTACGAGTACATGCAGGATGTCCGCGAAAAAATCGGCGACGACAAGCGCATCCTCAGGATCTTCGGCAGCGAACTGACCATCGCTACCCCAACCCGCGACGGCAAGCATATCCGTCTGCAACTGGTCAACTACAGCAACCGGCCGGTGGAAACCCTCCGCATCCGCATTCAGGGCCACTACACGGAAAAGAATATCCACGCCCGCGTCTTCAAAGTAGCCGAGCCTCATCTTTCCGAGTTCGTTCACGAAGGCAACTACACCGAGTTCACCCTGGAAGAGCTGCCGCTCTACGCCGTTCTCGATTTCAATTAGCGCTCAGCGCTTCATCTTCCGCTTGCCCAACTCATCGAAGGACACCGCCAGGATAATGACCGCGCCGATGATTGCCTGCTGCACATAGGGGCTGATTCCGAGCAGATCGCTGCCGTTTGCCAGCAGTCCCATGATGAGCGCGCCGATCAAGGTGCCCACCACGCTGCCCTCACCGCCGCGCAGGCTCCCCCCGCCGATCACCACGGCCGCAATCGCCTGCAATTCGTAGCCTTGCCCCGCGGTCGGCTGACCCGTCATCAGGCGCGAGGCTTCGATCATCCCGCCCAGACCCGTCAACGCCCCGCAGATCGCATACACCGCGGTGGTGTGAAAGCTCACCGGAATCCCCGCGTAGAACGCAGCCGCTTCATTGCTGCCGATGGAAAAGGTGTATCTCCCGAGCCGCGTGTGTTCGAGGACGATGTGAACCGCCACCGCGCACGCCACCAGCACCCACAGGACGAACGGCACACCCAGCAGGTTTCCCTCTCCCAGATACGAAAACGCCTGCGGAATCTCATGGACGGGCAGACCATTGGAGATGATCAGCGTCACGCCGCGGATGATCCCCAGCGTTCCCAGCGTCACAATGAACGGATTGATCTTCAGCCGTGTGGTGAGCGCGCCGTTCACCAAGCCGCAGGCGCCTCCAGTCAGGATGCCGATCACCACACCCAGCCAGATGGGATTGCCCTTTGACATCGCCATCGTTCCCAGCAGTCCGCCCATTGCCAGAATCGAGCCTACCGACAAGTCAATTCCTCCGGCGACAATCACCAGCGTCATGCCAAGCGCCATCAGATTGATCACCGCCGTCTGGCGCACCACGCTCGAGAGGTTCGTCTTCGTCAAGAAGTGATCGGGCGATGCGATCGACAAACCTACGAACAATGCAATCAGCGTAACGAACGGCAGCAGCCGCTGGATCATTCCTTCTCTCCTATGAGCGCCCCGCCGTCGTGCAACGTGGCCAATGTCATGATCTCCTCCTGCGTGGTGCGTCCCGGCAACTCACCAGTCAGCCTTCCCTGTCTCATCACCAGAATGCGGTCCGCCACTTGCAGGAGTTCGGGCAATTCGGAACTCACCATGAGAATCGCCGCGCCGCTGCGCGCCAGTTCATCCATCACTTCGTAGACTTCCACTTTCGCGCCCACATCGATCCCGCGCGTCGGCTCGTCAAACAGGAATACCTTCGCCCCCCGCACCAGCCACTTCGCGATCACAACCTTCTGCTGATTTCCGCCGCTCAACCGCCCCGCAAGCTGCCGGGGTGATTCGCACTTGATGCGCAGTTTCCGGATGTACTCATCGGCAATCGCCTTCTCCTTGGCCGCATCGAGAAACCAGCCCATGCGGCACACCTTCCCGATATCCGCCACCGTCAGGTTGTAGCCAATGGGCAGCGCGGTCGCGAGCCCGGTCTGCTGCCGGTCTTCCGGTATCAGCGCAATCCCGCTTTCCACGGCTCCGCGGGGCGAGTGAACGACAGTTGGTTTGCCCGCCACCTTCACCGTGCCGGAATCGATTTCATCCAAGCCGAAGAGGGCGCGGCACAACTCGGTCCGTCCCGCGCCAACCAACCCCGCCATCCCGACAATTTCTCCCGCGCGCACCGAGAACGTGACTTTTTCGAGCAGCGGCTTCCGGGTCAGTCCCTCGACTCGCAGCAATTCCTCACCGGGAGTCACGGGCTCGCGGCGGTACATCGCGCCCAACTCCCTGCCCACCATGTGCTGAATAATCCGCTCGTTCGAAATCTCGTGCAGCCCGCAACTGTGCACGGTCTCCCCGTCGCGCAGAATCGTGACGCGGTCGCCCACCGCCCGCAACTCCTCCAGGCGGTGCGTGATGTAGATCACCCCCATTTTCCGCTCGCGCAACGACTTCACGATGCGGAAGACTTCCTTCGTTTCGTGCTCGGAAAGAGAACTCGTCGGCTCGTCGAAAATCAGCAGGCTCGAGCCGTGCGCAATGGCGCGGCAAATCTCCACCAGTTGCTTGCCCGCCGGACTGAGCTTTTCCACCCGCCACCCGGCGTCCAATGGAAAATGCTGCTCCTCAATCAGCCGCCGCGCGTCCGTCAACATCCTGTGCCGGTTCACCCACCCCAGCGGCAATCGAGGCTCCCGCCCGAGATAGATGTTCTCCGCCACCGTCAGGTGAGGCGCCAGCAGCGATTCCTGGTGGACCATGGCGATCCCCATCCTCGAGGCATCCGCCGGCTTCTCGAAACTCACCCTCTCGCCCTTCCACAGAATCTCCCCGCCGTCGACAGGCTGCATCCCGGCGACGATCTTCATCATCGTCGACTTCCCTGCTCCGTTCTCCCCCAACAGCAAGTGCACCTCGCCCGCCTCCACCGCGAGGTTCCCGTTCTTGAGCGCGACCACACCTCCGAATCGCTTCTGAATCCCCTTGAGTTCAAGTAGCATCGAAATTGCCTAGTTTACAGGATTCTTCCCCGCCCTCTACTGCAAAACAAAACTGTCCCCACGTGAGGGAATGGTCACCGGAGTTCCGTATGTGCGCGCGATTGCCGCCGCCAGAGCCTGCTGCTGGAGCGGCTCGCCGTGCACGAGGAAGATCCCCTTCAACCCTTTGACAACCGGCGCAATCCAGTCGAGCAACTCATGCTGATCGGCGTGCCCGGAAAGCTCGTCAATGGTCACCACCTCGGCCCTCAGGTTCATCAGTTCGCCGAAAATCGGCACCTGCAAATTCCGCTCCACGATCTTCCGTCCCAGCGTGTGCTCGGCCTGGAACCCCGTGATCAACACCGTATTGCGCCCGTCCTCGATGTTGTTTCTCAGGTGGTGCAGAACGCGCCCCGCTTCACACATTCCGCTCGCGGAAATAATCAGGCACGGCGTGCGCAGGTCGTTCAAAGCCTTCGATTGCTCGACATCCCGCACATACCGCAGCATGCGAAAGCCGAAGGGATCGGCGTTGTTGTCGAGGAACCGGCGCGTATCCTCGTCGTACAGTTCCGGGTGCTTGCGGAACACGTCGGTGACGTTCACCGCCAGCGGGCTGTCCACGTAAATGGGGATCGTCGGTATCTTCTGTTGCAGCACCAGTTCATGCAGGAGCAGAACAAGTTGCTGTGTGCGTCCGACGGCAAACGCCGGCGCAATGATCTTGCCCCCGCGCGCCGCAGTCCGCGTCACCACACCGGCCAGCCTCTCGGACACATGGCCCAGCGCCTTGTGCAGGCGGTCTCCGTAGGTGCTCTCCATGATCAGGTAGTCCACCTGCGCCATGGATTCCGGATCATGGATGATCGGCAAACCGTTGCGCCCCACATCGCCGGAGAAGCCCAGCCGCAGCGTCCGCCCGTTCTCTCTCACCGTCAGCGACATGCATGACGAACCGAGCATGTGCCCCGCCTCGTGCAATCGAAAGCCGACATTGTTGCCCAACGAAGTATCCTTGTGGAGATCGGTGGGCCGGAAATGCTCCATCGCGGACTCGGCGTCTTCCGGGTTGTACAGCGCCGTGACGTCGCAGCCGTTCTCGCCGCCATCTTCCAGCATCTTCCGCCGCCGGCGCCGCTTGTTCACGAACTCGCAGTCTTTCATCTGGATGAAGGCGGAATCCTTGAGCATGGCGTCGCAGAGGTCCATTGTCGCCGCGGTGCTATAGATCGGGCCTGTGAATCCTTGTTTCACCAGCGTCGGCAGATTCCCGCTGTGGTCGATATGCGCATGCGAAAGCACCACCGCCTCCACGTCCCGTGGAGCAAACGGAAAATTCCGGTTCCGCTCCTCGGCCTCCCTGCGCCTGCCCTGGTAGAGGCCGCAATCGAGCAGATAGCGCTTCCCGCCCGTTTCGACGATGTGCATGGAGCCGGTGACTGTCTTCGCGGCTCCCCAAAAAGTAAGTTTCATATCAGATTGCAGTATAGCCGTGCATCGCCCCGTTATACTGAGGGCAAATGATTTTCTCGACCCGCGCGATGCTCCTGCTGGCGCTCTGCCCCGTGGCGGCATTCGCGCAAAAGAAGCCGGTCACCCTCGATGCCCTCGCCCGGGCTCGGTTGCCTCTCGCCCCGGAGATCCAATGGTCGCCCGATGGCCGGCGCTTCGTTTTCACCCAAAACGGCCGCATTCAACTCTATGACGCCGCTTCCCGCGCGGAGCGCGAAATCATCTCTCTGGCGGCGCTCACCAGTGCGGCCACCAAGGTTCCGCCCGCCTCCGCCTACGGCTGGGAAAACCGCCGCGTCAGCGAACAATCCATCCAATGGACGCCCGATGGCAAGAACCTCGTCGTAGTGGCCGGCGGCGACGTCTTCCTCGTCAAACTCGAAGTGGGCGGCTGGGTGCAACTGACAGCCACCCCCATCGCCGAGCGCGATCCGAAGCTCTCGCCCGACGGCAGCAAACTCGCCTACCGGTACAATCACAACCTCTACGTGCTCGATATCGGCGGCAAGCAGCCCAGGCAGATCACGGAGGATGGCTCGGACACTCTTCTCAACGGCGAACTCGACTGGGTCTACCCGGAAGAACTCGATCTGGAAACCGCCTACTGGTGGTCGCCCGATTCGCAGTCCATCGCTTACCTCCAACTCGATACCAGCCGCGAAATGATCCAGCCTCACGTGGATCTGCTTCCGCTGTTTGCCGTCGAAGAGCCGCAGCGGTATCCGAAGGCTGGAACGCCGAACGCCGATATCCGCCTCGGCGTCGTCCCCGCCTCCGGCGGCCGCACGCGCTGGATGGACCTTGGTGAACTTCGTGACCGCCTGCTCGCCCGCATCTACTGGACCCCCGACTCGGCCGCGGTCTTCGCCATGCGCCTCAACCGCGTCCAGAACGAGATGCATCTCCTGTCGGCCAACGCCCGCACCGGCGAATCGAAAATCATCATCGAGGAAAAAGACCCCTTCTGGATCAACATCAAAGACGACTTCCGCTGGCTCCCGAAACGCAATCAATTCCTTATTGGGAGCGAACGCGACGGCTACCGCCATCTCTACCTCTACCGCCGGGACGGGTATCCGGAGGCCCAACTCACAAAAGGCGAATGGGAGGTCACCTCGCTCGCCCAGGTGGATGAGGCAGGCGGCCGTGTCTACTTTGAATCCACCGAGGAGAGCCCCCTCGAGCGGCGCCTTTACACCGTCAGTCTCAACGGCGGCGAACGCCACAAACTCACTCGCGAAAAGGGCACGCACACGGTCTCCGTCAGCCCCAACGGCGAATACTGGACCGATTCTTTTTCCAATCTCACCATGCCTGCACGCCTCACGCTCAACGATGCGAATGGCAACATCATCGCGACTCTTCGCAAATCCGATACCCGCATCGAGGAGGAATACGACATCCAGCCCACCGAGATTCTCAATTTCCGCGGCTCCGGCGGCGCCCTCTTCTACGCCCGGCTCATCAAACCCCGCGGCTTCGACCCCGCAAAGAAATACCCCGCCATCGTCATGATCTACGGCGGTCCGCACGCGCAGACCGTGCGCAACAGCTACGCCGGCGTGTCGTGGGACCAGGTCCTGGCCGCCCGCGGCTTCGTCATCTGGCAAATGGACAACCGCGGCTCAGCCGGGCGCGGCCATCTCTGGGAATCGAAAATCTACCACCAATTCGGGGAACAGGAACTCGCCGATCAACTCGAGGGCGTGCGCCACCTCATCTCGCTTGGCTTTGTGGACCCCCAGCGCGTGGGGATCAGCGGCTGGAGCTACGGGGGGTACATGACGCTCTACGCCCTGCTCCACTCACCCGGCACCTTCCGCGCCGGCATCTCCGGAGCCCCCGTCACGGATTGGAGAAATTACGACACGATTTACACCGAACGCTACATGGGCCTCCCCTCCGATAATCCGGAGGGCTACAAGAACTCATCTCCCGTCCACTTTGCCACGAACCTCACCGGCAAGCTCATGCTGGTTCACAACTTCAGCGACGATAACGTCCTCTATCAGGGAAATATGCAAATGCAGGTGGAACTCGAGAAAGCCGGCAAATTTTTCGACCTCCTCATCTACCCCCAGAAAACCCACGCCGTTACCGGGCCGCTTGCCCGCCATATGCGCCAGGCTATGACGGATTTCTTCGAGCGGACGCTCCGCGCGGATACACACTGATCCCGTATCATCCCGCCTCCCCCTTCGACGTCTCCACAGCCGTCGACCCGCCTTGCGGTGGGTATTCCTGGTGAGCGGCAGCACGTCCCTGTAGTTTCTTTGCTCGGGGATGCGAGGTTAACGGAGAAGAGAGCTTCCGATAGGGAACGGGGAGGCGCAAATTGGGGGGAGAGAGCGAGACAATACGGCGGAAGTTGGACGGGGCGGCAGGAGTGTTTTTCGGCGCTGAGAAGCATGAGGTCAACAAGATAGAGAGGAGGAGGGTGGGGAGGAGGCGGTGCCAGAAGGAGAGGCTGGGAGACGGCCTGTCGGGTTCCTTTACCTGCCGGGAAACCCGTTGGGAGCGGGTCTGGCGATAGCGCTGGAGGTCGCGTTCCGCTTTTTCCAGGATGCGGTAGTAGCGGGATTCGTAGTTGTGGATGACGTCGAGCACACGGGAGTTTTGGACGAGGTCCTGGAAGGAGGCGGCTTCGACGGCGGTGATGTCGATGGTGGCGAACTTCTCGTAGAGGACGGGGGAGGTTTCGTCGAGTTGGAGGTCGATGACGGCGGTTTCAAAGCGCTGGATGCGGCGAATGCGCCAGCGGGCGTTGACGATGTCGGTGACGCGGTCGGCCTCGTACTGGTCCATGGGCTTATAGAGGGTGCGGTATTCGAGGAGGAGAGCGTCGTATTCCTCGTGAGATTCGTTGAACAGGACGACGGCGCGGGAGGTGAGGCCGTGTTTGAGTGCGTTCTGGGAGGAACGGGCTTTGCCCTCGGGGGTGACGGGACCGCGGGATTTTGCGCCGTTGATGCGGGAGGCTTCGGCGCGGGAGAGTTTTTTGGGGGTGGGGTCGGTGGTGGGGGTTTCGCCGGTGGGGGGTTGATCGGTGGGGGGTGGTTCGGTTGGGGTCTCGGCGGCAGCGGGTTGGCCGGTTGGGGGGTTGTCCGTTGCAGGGGTTTCGATGTTGGTGGTTTCAGTATCCATGGAGCGCATACAATCCTTTCTGGTTGGATTGTTGCATGGGGGTTGGTGGGTAGCGGGGTTTGGGATTGTGGAAGTGGTTGATGGGGTGGGGTTTAGGAAAATGCAATGGGTTGTGAATCTACATTGCCGGGGGCCACAACGGGGGATGAAAAGGACCGCGGGCCGATATCTATAGGCCGCAGGCAGGCAAGAGGCCGACTGGGGCATCCCACGCGGGTTAACCAAGTTTCGAGACGATCCAACTCAGTTTCCCAACACCATCAATAACTTGGAGCGTTGTGTTTTCGAAGGACCAGCTTTCGCGCTCTCTTTGCGGTGGGCAGTGGCGGGGTGGCAAGGGTGGGCAGTGGAAAATACACAGGTCAGGTTCTAACGAGGACCTCGCCCTCGCCTACGCCCGGGCCTGCCTGCAGTCTCAATCCTTTTTACTCAGGTCTGGCTTCTAACGAGCGCTACGCGCGGGTTGCAGCCGAATGGGACGGTCTCAATCCCTTTTTACTCAGGTCTGGCTTCTAACTAGCGCCGCCAGCCGAACAGTCAATTCCGGCGGCGGTCTCAATCCCTTTTTACTCAGGTCTGGCTTCTAACCCGATTGTTGGGCGATTCGCTTTCGGAAAAACGAGTGTTCAAATGGAGGCGTTGCCGGATGTTCACCGCACCGTGGGCCGGCTTAGGGTCGTTGACTACGCTGTTTCCTGTTCTCATATATGGACTCGCCATAAGTACGATCATCCGCTTTGTGAAGATAGCTCTTCGTCTCTATTGCGGAAGCCGATTAGAGTCAGTTGTGGACACGGCGAATGCCAAGGCAGATCCCGACGACCTGGCCGCATTTGCTATTGGGAGCGGCGCGCTGTGCAAAGAGGTCTTGCCGCGTTGCATGAACAGCGAAGCTCCTTCGGAAGAGGGCAAAGGAGAAAGGACATTGCTCGTGTTGCGTAAGGCGGAAACCCGGTTCCTATACCTGTGGGAGACATGCGATCTCGACGTTGAGTCCAGCAGGACGACAAGTCTATCACTTATGCTCCTGTCGTTTCCGTTAGTTGGCGTTGAGGCATTCTGGAGCTATATGTGGTTTTGCGAGTTCCGCCATATTGTCTTTGTCCAGTGCCTGATCGAAACAGCCCGCCAACTGCTTTTGTTATACTCATCAACATTTGGGTTGGGTAGCATATTTTACTTAGCTTCAGGGTTCTTCAAACGGGTATTGACACGACGAAAGAGATGCTGGAACTATTTCTGTGCGGTGCTGCGGAGTGAGTTTGACCTATAGTTCCTTCGTAACAGCCGGCAAGAGGCTCAGCGCCGGGGGGCGGTGCATGAGCGTCGAATGCCATAGAGTTCTTGCTCGAGAGGCACTGCCAGGCAGCTACCCCGAGCAAACTCTATACGGCTTGCCAAATGATCCAGTGGATGTCGCACACCATCGGATGCTGTAGCTATCAGTTTCGCAGACACGTCACAGTGGTTGGGACAGAAACCGGCGAGAACGGCTCTATCATAGTTAAAGGGCCGTCTTGATTCAGAATCGCTCGGATTACTTAACATCCAACTGGGCCGCGGACACGTCTTATTGGTATTGAAAGCCAAGGAACCTACACACATCGGGTACCTTCCAGCGTGGACGATGACTGTCGCTTACATCCACCGCTGGGGCGTCCATTCGTTACACCACCGACGGCAGCATACCCAGCGCGACCGTGGGAACCTTGTACACGGCGCCGGTGTCTGTTTCCTCGAGCCAGACAGTGAAGGCGATTGCTTACAAAGCGGGAATGACAGCGAGCACGGTGGCTTCGGCGAGCTATACGATCGTCTCCGGCGTCTCGACGCCGACTTTGTTCCCCAGCGCCGGCTCCTACACGTCCACGCAGACGGTGCGGATGAGCACGGCCACCGCGGGCGCCGCGATCCGCTACACCACGGACGGCAGCACGCCGAGCGCGACCGTGGGCACGCTGTACAGCGGACCGTTCGCAGTGAGCGCCACGACGACGGTGAAGGCGATGGCCTACGCGGCGGGGATGGCGGACAGCGGTGTGGCCACGGCGTTGTACAGCATCGTGGCGCCGCCGGTGATCACGAGCGTGACACCCACGGCAGGTGTGGGCGGGACGCTGGTGACGATTGCGGGGTCGGGGCTCGGGGCGGCGCGCGGGAGCGGCGGTGTGTGGCTGGGGAGTGTGAATGGTCTGGTGGTGAGTTGGAGCGACAAGCAGGTGGTGGCCAATGTCGCGACAGGGTCGGTGACGGGAGTGGCGCGGGTTCAGCAGAATGGGAGTTGGAGCAATGCGGTCACGTTCACGGTGGCGGGCGGGACGGTGACGCTGGTTCCGAATGTGATGAATCTCGAGGTGGGGCAGACGCAGGTGATTCAGGCGCGGGGTACGAACGGGCAGGCGGTGACGGGGTTGAGTTGGAGTTCGAGCAACACGGGGGTGGTGAGTCTGTCGGCGAGCGATCCGCCGGCGCTGACGGCGGTGGCGGCGGGGCGGGTGACGATTACGGCGACAAGCGCATCGGCGGGGGGCGCGTCGGCGGATGTGACGGTGGTATCGGGGGCGCCGCCGTTGGAGACGGTGCTGTGGTCGAATCCGGTGAGCGCGTCGCAGATTATCCCGGCGGTGCCGAGCCAGACGGGGGTGGCGGATGTGTTTGCGGTGAGCGGGAGCACGGTGCATGCGATCACCAGCGAGGGGATTACGGCGTGGACGGTGGATCTGGGCGAGACGAATCCGTGGGTGCTGGCGGATTTTCGCGGGGGGTTGGTGGCGGTGCGTGATAGAACGATTACGAGTTTTGATGGGCGGACGGGGCAAGCGGTATCGGCCTACTCGATTCCGAACCGGGCGGATACGGGGTTGTTGTCGGTGGCGGTGCACACGGATGGAACGATCTTCGCGCATTTGAACACGCGGGGCACGAGCAGATCCTATTCGACTTTCGTGGGGATTGATCCGGTGACGGGCGGGCAGAAGTTCAGCGTGGAACTGCCGAACCCGAGGGCGGCGACGCAGATCATTGTCGCGGGGGATGGCTATGCGTACATGGGGTACGCGTATCCGGATAGCTCGGGTACCAGCGGGCACTTGAAGGTGGTGCGGGTGGACAGCGGCGGGAGGTACAGCCTGATCGATGTGTGGGACTGGCAGGGTCCGACTTATGATCCGTTCCCGTTCTATGGGGAAGGGGCGATCACGAATGCCGACGATGGGATTTTGTTGTCGTGGCAATGGCCAAGCGGGCAAGAAACGTTCATCAGGCATTTGACGCGGGTCTCGAGTAGCGGTGCGAGCGATGCGGCGGGGCCGGAGATTGCGGGGCAGGAGCAGGCGCCAATTACTCCGATGTTGCAGATGGAGGACGGGACGTTGGTGGGGGTAGCGTGGGTGGGGACAAGTGGGCGCCGTATGAGGAGTTGGTGCCGTACATGGTGGCGTTTGATGCGGGTGGGGGTGTGCGGTGGAGCGTGGCGGGGGAGGAGCCGGACATTGCGGTGGCGGGTGGAGGCGTGATCGGGAAGTCGGGGATTGTTTATGATCCGGGCGGAAATGCTACCGGAATGGGCGTCCCGACGACATATTCCTGGCCCGGGAACGCCTACCGGACCGGCTCGGTGGACCTGATGATGGCAAATTCACTTTATTACGGGCTTAGTTTCTGGGCGTTTCAAGGGGCGAACCAGTCACGGAACAATACGGCGCGTTTTCGAAGAGATTCAAGAGCGAATGACTCGGTGAAGAAGAAGTTGACAGCACAGTTTTGGCGGAGGTTTGCGTTGTCGCACTGTGGCTCTGTACTAGCGAATACGCGGGGAATGACCGCGATGATACCAAGCTATTCCCTCGATGCAGTCCGAACAAAACAGGCGATTACGAACTTCTATGATTTAGGGAACCCGGGAGTTGGGGGTTTGACACTGCGAGAGGGTCACCGCGGGTGGCGACTCCAGAAATCTTTCACTGAGCGACTATTTGAACAATGTTGGTGCATCCGCCGCGACTGCAAACTTAGGCTATGATCGACAAACCGCTATAGTAATGCAGCCCAGTGTCCTTTCGTCGCAATATCCGCAGTTTACCCTTGTCCATGAGATTCTGTTCCACGGGTATGCCGGACTGATCGACAATGCTGTGTTTGGGAACTCGTATTTCGCTGAACAGGGCTTATGGCGTCCCGCAGGCTCCACGGCAACGGCGAACATCTCAACCTGGATGAGTACGGACTGCAGGTGCACGCCCGGCAATCCCGATGCTCCGTCCTGTCAAGCGAATACGGCTGGATGGTGAGGAAGATAGACTATGAGCAAGGCAACTGTAATTCTGGCAGCTCTCATTGGAGGTTTTTTGGGAGGCCTTCTTAGCGGGCCTCTCGCCCGCAGGAACGGGGAAGAACCGAGACCGGTTGTTCGTGCCCGAAGCTTTGAATTGGTAGACAAGGACGGAAGGGTCATTTCGTTTTGGGGAGTGGACGGCGGAGAAAATGTGGTGTTGGCCTTCGGCAGCCGTGGGTTGGCGCAGGGAGGTACTCGTGGTCACAGCCCTCTCGGGCTTTCAAACCCGGAGAACCAGTTGACCGCTATTGGCTTACTGGGTGAAGACAGTCCTATGTTGAAGATGCGGGGCACGGATGGAAAGCCACGAGTCCGGCTGCTGTTGAACACCGATGGCAAACCGGTTCTAACTATGGAAGAGGATGGTCTGGGACTGTCGCTAGGCGTTGAGCAGAGTGATACCCCTGGGCCGGAAGACAACAACTGGAGTTTGGTTTTCTCTCGAGAGAGAGCGCGCATAGGAATGGGTGTTGCTCGAATGGGGCGGCAACGCATGGTGCGTGGAGTGCTTTTTGTGAATCCAACTGCGGTGAGGTATCCCGACTAACGGGCACACGAACCGCTGGCCGTGCGATCCGCTGATGCTGAGGTCGGTGGCCGCGGGGCGGGCGACGATCACGGCGGGGAGCGCGCCGGCAGATTTGAGTGGGCTCGACTGCCACAACCCCTCTTACGAGTTGGCTAAGCACAGACTGCAGGTGCACACCTGGGAATCCGGCAGCACAATCATGCCAGGCAAACAGTGCGCCGTGGTGAGTTAGCCTCGGGGGACACCTCAAAACCGGCCAATGAGGGACACCTCAAAACCGGCCAACGGAGGTGAGGCAGGACAAGGTTAGTTATACCCTACCGGCAGCCCCGCCGGCAAACCAAAGTTCACGAGCTCA
>JADLBD010000201.1 GCA_020847975.1 Bryobacterales bacterium
AGAGCGCGAGGGCCGCGGCAAGGACTGGCCAATCGTCTTCGTCCCGGCGGTCGATGCGCTCGCGAGCAATAGCTTCGTAGGAAGAATACGTCTCTCGTTCGACCGCTTGTACCAGGCCCGCCACGAGCTCAAGCGCCGCCATTGCCGGAGCCGCTGGGATCTTTCGCGCCGCCAGGATGTCCGGCAGATGCTCTCGCGCTTCCTCGAACGCAACGTCGGGAGCCATGAGCTCGACCTGACCGGCGTACTTCCGCAGCAAGCCCAGCACTCGCGATCCCAGCACCGCGCGAATCAGAATATTCGCGTCGAGCACCAGCATCGCTAGCGCTTTCGCATCCGCCGCTCACGCCGGGCGCGCTTGAAGCCGGCCACGATCTCCTCTTCGGTCGTTCCAGCCGCCGCGATCAACTCCTGCATCTTCTCACCGGCCGCGCGCAAGGCTTCGAGATCTGCCTGGCTAGGTTTGGGCTTGGTGGGCACATAGATGCCAATCGTCGACCCGTGCCGAGTGATGGCAACCGGCGTCTTCGATTCCAGGTAGTCCGCCAGGTTCTCCCGAAACTCCCGAATTCCGACTTTGGTGGTCTGCATGGCCGCAACCTCACTTGCGTACACAATGATAACACAACGGTGCAGGGGCTTTCCCGTCGCCGGGCGCGGCGGTTAGGCAGTCAGATTCTTGACCAACGTACGGTGTATAGCGAATGGGATGCGACACAGGAGAGACTATGGCGACAAAACAGCACAATGTCAGGCTTCCAGACGACCTCGCGGCGGCCATCGAACGGGCTGTCGCCGAGCGTGGCTACGAATCCGTGAGCGCTTTCAGGTGACACGCCATCGCGGAGCCTCCGAACGAGATGATCGATCAGGCAAAGGCTCGCGCCAAGCGGCGCTATGAGAAGCTCCTGGTTTCGGTCGCGCAGAATATGGCCAGCGATGCGAAAGCGGCCCTGAAGGAATTCAATCGCTTGGACGCCAAGTAGTCTCAGGCGTCTTATCGTGCCGCCGTGTCTCAAATGCGGTCCGGCATCTTGACACTCATCCGCCAATGTCTTCCCGGCGAAGTGCCTTTCTGCCTCCGTGAAAAACGCGAAACACAACTACTCGCTGCCTCTCATGATCGATGCCGAAGATGATTCGGTGGGAGAAGTAGATGAGGTGCCGGATGTCCTCGACGAATTCCTCTGCCTCGGGGATACGTGCGCAGCGGCTAGGAAATTCCTCGAGGGAGTAAATGGCGGCGACGAGTCCACGGAACCAACGCTCAGCGGCTTCTGGTTCCTTGTTTACATTCCGAATGTATTGGACATACTCTTCAGCATCCTCGAGAGCCGGGTCGGCCAGATCAACCTGAAATGCCAAGCTTCATGCCCAGTTCTTCCAGCGCCTTTCTGGCTGGCTTCACACGGCCCTGATTCGCGGCCTTCACTCCAACTCGAATCGCCTCCACGGCCTCGAGGCGAGCCAGTCTCTCGAGTACCTCCTGATAACTCTCCGCGTCCTGGACGACCAGTTCAGCCTTGCCGTTGACCGTGAGAACGACGGGTCGCTTCGTCCGTTTCATTTGCTTGACGAAGTCTGCCGTGTTCCGCTTGAAGTCGGTTAACGGATGGATGTCTTCACTCAGGTTGATCATACTGCATCGCGCATATCATAGGCATCTTTTAAGATGCTACCGCCTTCGCTTGAACTCGTCAATCGGGTGCGGCCGGACCTGTCTTCCACGCCCAACAGAAGGCCTGCAATTCGACGGCTGACGTGCAGCGCACAGGAACTGCCTGATGATCTCAATCGAGGCGGCTTTCGCCATTTGGGAGAAATCGCGGAGAATATCTTCCGTCGGGTCTGGATACGCGCGGCCAGCTTGCAGCCTGGATGCATTATTCTATTTCTGCATTGATCTTGAATCCGACGAGAGAAGACAAGTAAGATGCTGGAGATATTCCGAATAGAGTTGCGGTAGAAGGGTCTCCTCTGCGCCCCAGCCTTACATAGGATTAGTGCAAATCTTAGTTGAACTTGGTGAGCCGGGCGGGACTCGAACCCGCGACCCTTTGATTAAAAGTCAAATGCTCTACCGACTGAGCTACCGGCCCGATGGTGGGTATCGAAGAGGTGCGATCCTTCCGTCAGGATACCACGCCCCTCTCCCCCTCTCCTACTCTTCTCCCTCCACTCCTCCCCAACTTCGCAGACCCACTTCCGGCCTGGCGCGCATTGGACGTGACTCCGTGACCCGCCTGACCCGCCTTGCGCCCTACCGATATTGCGATTAGCATTGCAGTATCGGCCTTGTGACCCAAGGAACCGAACTGGGCTTCTCCGATGAAGAAATTCTTTTGCGCGCTAGCCGTCCTGTCATTCTCCGGACCCGTGCTGCCAGGGCAGTCCGTGAACCGGGACGCTCTAGTAGGCCAGTATTGCATGGCGTGCCATAGCAAGCGCGTCAGGTCCGGAAACCTTGCCTTGGAAGGAGTTCCCGCCGGCGACCCAGCCGCACGCCCTGACGTCTGGGAAAAGGTCATCAGGAAACTGCGAGCCGGCGAGATGCCGCCGCCGGGTATGCCGCGGCCTGATGCGAAGGCTCTCTCCGCGTTTGCGGACGGCCTGCTTCACGACATCGATGCCGCCGCGCAGCGAGCGCCCTATGCGGGGCGCGCTGTCATTCACCGCCTGAACCGCACCGAATACACCAACGCCGTCCGCGACATCTTCTCCATCGAACTTCCGCTGGCCTCCGAACTGCCGCAGGATGGGATCGCCGCAGGATTCGACAACATCGCGGATGCGCTGTCAGTGTCTCCCCTTCTCCTGGAGCGTTACCTCAAGGTGGCGCGCAAGGTGAGCCGGTTGGCCGTGGGCGTCAGCGACCCCTCCCCGGTAACCGAAATCTTTCCGGCCACGCAAACGCAGGCCGTCTGGCAAGGCGAAGGAATGCCGTTCGGCACACGCGGCGGCATCCGCGTGAATCATTATTTCTCCCACGACGGCGAATACGACCTGCGCGCTTTTCTCGCCAAGGAAAGCCTCACGCCACGCGAAGGCGTCCGCTTCTTTCATACCCGCGCCAAAGTAAAGGCCGGCAATCACGCCGTCATTGTGACGTTCCCTGATGAGTTCGCCGAACGCGAAGGCCCCGTGCTCGATGTCGATGGCCCCGGTGGCAAGGCGCTTGGCGGCCCCTTGGATGTGCTCGGCGCAGCCATCCGCCCCACCATCGAATTCCGCGTCGATGGCCATCGCGTCAAGCTCTTCGAGATTGCGGGCATGACCGCCGGCGAAGCGGCGTTCGACGGCCAACCGGGGCCGCCTTCGCTTGCCAGGATCGAGATCACCGGCCCGTACAACGTCACCGGAGTCACCGAGACGCCCAGCCAGCGGCGTATCTTCGTTTGCCACCCTGCCGATGCGGCCGGCGAGCCGGCCTGCGCTTCCCTCATCCTCTCCACGGTCATTCGCCGGGCCTTCCGGCGCGATGTTACAGCCTCCGATGTGCGGCCCTATCTCGCCGCCTACACGGACGCGCGCAAGACGCAGGGCTTCAAGGAATCCATTGCCGCCGCTCTTCGCGATGTCCTGCTGGCCCCGGATTTCCTCTTCCGTCTCGAATTCGATCGCGCCGGCGCAAAGCCGCGTAGCGCGCAGCCCGTCTCCGATTTCGAACTGGCTTCCCGGCTCTCGTTCTTCCTATGGAGCAGCGTCCCGGACGATTCGTTGCTCGACTTGGCCAGTAAGGGCAAGCTGCGCGACTCCGCTGTCATCGAATCCGAAGTCCATCGCATGCTGGCCGACCCGCGCGCCAGTTCCCTGACCGGCAACTTCGCCGAACAGTGGCTCGGTCTGCGCGGTGTGACGGACATTGAACCGGATCACCAACTCTACCCGGAATTCGACTCCGCCCTCGCGGCTGCCTTCCAGCAGGAGACACGCCTGTTCATCCGCAGCCTGTTCCGCGAAAACCGCGGCATTCCGGACCTGTTGGGCGCCGATTACACCTACCTCAATGAGCGCCTCGCCAGGCATTACGGAATTCCCGGCGTCATTGGGCCGGGTTTCCGCCGCGTGTCCCTCGCTGGCAACCCCCAACGCGGCGGCCTGCTCACCCAGGGCAGCATCCTGCTGCTCACATCGCACACCACCAAGACCTCGCCTGTCCTCCGCGGCAAATGGATCCTCGACAATCTGTTGAACACGCCGCCCCCTCCGCCCCCGGCGAATGTGCCCCCGCTCGATGAGAGCCCCGTCAATGGCCGTAAATTGACCACGCGGGAACAGGTGGAGCGCCACCGCGCCAACCCGGTCTGTGCCTCCTGTCACGCCCGCATCGACCCCCTTGGGTTCGCTTTGGAAAATTTTGACGTGACCGGCAGATGGCGCGCCAAGGACGATGGAGGACCCATCGATGCCTCCGGAAAGCTGTCCAACGGAGCGGCGTTTTCCGGCCCCAAAGGCCTGCGGGACATGCTGCTGAACAGCGGCGACGAGTTCGTTCATGCCGCTGTCGAACGGCTCCTCACCTACGCCATCGGCCGTGAACTCGATCCGCGCGATCAGCCTGCGGTGCGTGAAATCATGCGGAGCACCGAAGCAAACCGCTACCGCTTTCTCGATGTCATTCTCGCTATCGTAAAGAGCGTTCCCTTTCAAATGCGGCAAACCCCGGAGAAATCATAGGAGAAACCATGATCGTCACAAAAAAACATCTTCCCCGACGGACGTTTTTGCGTGGAGTTGGCACGGCGTTCGCGCTGCCCTTGCTGGATGCCATGGTTCCGGCATTGCGTGCCGAGAGGCTGACCGATGCCGCGCCGGTTCGCCGCCTGGGTTTCATCTTCTATCCGCTTGGCGTCGATGAGGCCCGTTGGCGTCCCAGCGGCGAGGGATCGAACTATCGGTTCAGCGAAGCGCTCGCCCCTCTCGCCCCCCACAGGAATAAGTTCGTTGTCATCAGCGGCCTCTCCTCTGACCCGGATCGCACCAAGGCCGGCTTCCATGACCGCGCGCTCGCTTCATTCATGACCGGTGTCGAGCCCACCAAGGGTAAAGTCCATGTCGGCATCTCCGTCGACCAAGTCGCCGCGAGGGTGTTGGGCAGGGACACTCAGTTCGCTTCGCTCGAGCTGGGCACCGAGAAAGTCAATGTCAATAACAACCACGTCGGGCCCGTTTTCAAGAGCGCCACTGTTCCCCTGCCCTTCGAGCACAACCCGCGGCTCGTCTTCGAACGCCTCTTTGGCGAAGGTGGCCGCATCGACCCCGCCGCCGCTGCCGCGCGCGAAGCCGCGGATCGCAGCAGCCTCGACACCGTCACCGAACGGATCGCCGAACTGAAGCGGCAGCTCAGCGCCAGCGACTGCCGCAAACTCGATGAGTACACCGAATCCATTCGCGATGTCGAGCGCCGCATTCAGGTGGCCATGCAAAAGAAACCTGTCGATTTGCCCGAAATGGCACGCCCCGCCGGGTCGCCCGACTCCTGGCCGGAGCACGTGAAGATCATGTTCGATCTCCAGGTGCTCGCCATTCAAGCCGACCTGACGCGCGTCTGGACCTTCATGTTCGCCCGCGAGGCCACCTCCATTACCTACCCGCACCTCGGCATCTCGATGGGCCATCACGAAATCTCGCACCACAACTTCGAGAAGGACAAACTCGACGCCCTTGCCAAAATCAACGTCGACCAATCGAAACTCTTCGCCTACTTCCTGGGCAAGTTCGATGCGCTCAAAGAGGGCAATTCGACGCTGCTCGATCATTCGCTGCTCCTCTTCGGGAGCGACCTCAGCGTACCCACATCCCACAGCCAGCGCGACCTCCCGATCCTCGTCGCCGGCGGAGCCGCCGGGCGGATTGCCGGAGGGCGCTACATCCGCTTCCCGGGCGATACCACCCCGCTCACGAATCTCTACCTGACCATGCTCGACAAGGTGGGCGTCCCCACCGAGAAACTGGGCGACAGCACCGGAAAATTGAACCGCATCGAGGTGTAGCCTGATGAGAGTCCTCAGCGTTTTGGCCGCATCCTGCTTCCTGGCCGTTGGTGCATGCGCCGCCCGCTTGGGCAGCGCGCTCATCGACGCAGTGCAGGCGGACGACTCCGCGGCGGTGAAGTCTCTGCTCGCCCAGGGAGCCGGCGTCAACGCTCGCGAAGAGGACGGCTCCACAGCCTTGACCTGGGCCGTGATGCGAAGCAACACTGCAATCGCGGAACTGCTGCTCGATTCCGGAGCCAATCCGAATCTCGCTAACGCGTTGGGAATTGGCGCCCTCTCCCTTGCCATCGCCAACGGTTCCACGCCCATGGTGAAACTCCTGCTCGCAAAAGGAGCCGATCCGAACGTGGCGCGTGAAAACGGCGAAACTCCATTGATGACCGCCGCCCGCATGAGCCAGGTGGAGGTGATGAAACTCCTCCTCGCTCACGGCGCGAACGTCAACGCCCAGGAAAAGAAGTTCCACCAGACGGCCCTGATGTGGGCAGCCGGTACACCGGTCGCCGTGCGCCTGCTCCTCGATCACCACGCTGACATTCATAGCGTCACAACCACGTGGAATGTGAAGTACACCATCTACGCCCCCACCACGGTGACGCTCGGCAAAACCGGCATCCCCTGGAACACCGACGGCGACTACACCACTCGCAGGGGAGGCCAGAATGCCCTGTTCTTCGCCGTGCAGAAGCACGACCTCGAATCCGCCAGGATGTTGGTGGACGCCGGCATCGACGTGAATCAGGCAGCAGCCGACGGAACCACGCCCTTGCTTGCCGCCTTGTATAAATGGGACCCGCCGCACAGTTCATTTGTTCCCGGCAAGGGCGCTCCCGCCCAGGCCGGCAGTTCCCAGAAGTTCGGCCCGGACCTCGCCATGGCCCACTTTCTCCTCGACCGTGGCGCAAACGTGAAGGTGGCGGATGGAGCCGGCTACACTCCGCTCCACGGCGTTGCCCTCGCCGTCGCTTACGCCGCCAAGAGCGGTTCGGGCCAGCGCGGCGGCGGAGTCTACGGAAAGCCTGCCGCGCTGCTTTCCCTCGGCCGCGGCGTCGACGTGCCCCCTGGAATGCTCG
This sequence comes from Bryobacterales bacterium, assembly GCA_020847975.1. Classification (GTDB taxonomy): domain Bacteria; phylum Acidobacteriota; class Terriglobia; order Bryobacterales; family Bryobacteraceae; genus CADEFT01. The sequence goes on from JADLBD010000201.1 coordinate 7,070, forward strand.
AGCAGGCGCTTGCGGTTGCCGGACGTCTACTCGCAGCGGGCGCCGATCCGAACCGGCAGACTCTCTATCCGACACCCGGTCCCGCCGGCGACGTGCGCATCAACCCGGCTCCCCCGGGATCCTCTCCGTTCCACATCGCCGCGAACTCCGACAGCCTCGAACTGGTGAAAATGCTCGCCGGTCACGGAGCCAACCCGAACCAGTTGCGCAAGGATGGCCATACTCCGTTTTCCGTGGCCGTGCTCGCCGGCGATCTGGCGGTGGTGAAAGAGATGATCTTACGCGGAGCGAACCTCAAGATGCTCTACAACCCGGACGACAAGATTCCCGATCCGGTGGAGGCCATCACTCTGTCCCGCCGTGATCAAAGCATCATGCATCTGGCCGCGCTGTCGGGCTCCGCGCCCGTAGTCGAATATCTCTACTCGCAAGGCGTGCCCTTGGACTTGAAGAACGATAAAGGGGAAACCCCTCTGGCGCTCGCCGATTCGCAGGAACGCTACCGGGAAGCCGCTCAGCGCCAGAACGCCGACGGAGACCCGGAGCGGCTGAAGAAGATAGTCCGTCACAAGGAGATGACGGACGCGATCAGGAAGTTGCTGGCCCGCCCCACGCCCCCAACGGCAGCCCGATAAAATAGGAACCCATGAAGATTCGGATCCTGCTATCCCTGTGTGCCCTTACGGCTGTGCTTTCCCACGGCCAGCCGCCGTCGAAGCAGCAGCACCTGCTCTACGTGGCCAGCCCCGGCATCCGTAACTACGTAGAGCACGGCGGCATCGGCATCATCGTTTATGACATTGATGCCGGCTACAAATTCGTGAAGCGCATTCCTACATGGGCGCCGCCCCCCGAGGGCCAAAAGCCGGAAAACGTGAAGGGGATCGTAGCCAGCGCGAAGACGGGACGCGTGTACGTCAGCACCATCAACCGCATGATCTCGCTCGACGCCATCAGCGGGAAGAAATACTGGGACAAGCCGTTCGAGGGCGGCTGCGACCGCATGGCGATCTCGCCTGATGGCAAGACACTCTACGTGCCGCAACTCGAGGGACCGTTCTGGACCGTAGTCAACGCCATGAACGGCAACGTGATCACGAGGATCGAAACGAAATCCGGCTCGCACAACACCATCTATTCACTCGACGGCAAGCACGTCTACATGGCGGGACTCAAATCACCGCTGCTCTCCATAGCCGACACATCCACTCACAAGGTATCGAGCACGGTGGGACCGTTTGACAACGTGATCCGCCCCTTCACCATCAATGGAAGCAATACGCTGGCGTTCGTGAACGTCAATGGCCTGCTCGGGTTTGAAATCGGCGACATCCGCACGGGCAGGAAGCTCTACCGTGTCGAGGTGCAAGGCTACGGGCAGGGGCCCGTGAAGCGTCACGGTTGCCCAAGCCACGGCATCGCGCTCACGCATGACGAAAGGGAAATCTGGGTGGTGGACGGGCACAACAACTACGTGCACGTCTTCGATGCCACGGTGATGCCGCCCAAGCAGGGAGTCAGCATCAAGCTCCGCGATTCGCCGGGCTGGATCAGCTTCAGCATCGACGGACAGTTTGCCTATTCCTCCACCGGCGAGATCATCGACGTGGCCGGCAAGAAGGTGATTGCGGCGCTCACCGATGAAACCGGGCGCCAGGTGCAGAGCGAGAAGATGCTCGACCTGATCGTCGTCAAGGGCAAAGTGGCCGCCGCCGGCAATCAGTTCGGCGTGGGAATGAAGCAGCAGTGACGGCGGCGCTACTCTGCCTTGCGGCGATGTTCGCCGCCGATCCGGCACGGTACTTCGAAAAGAAGGTTGCGCCCATCCTCGCCCGCCGCTGTCTCTCCTGCCACAACAATGCAATGAAGGACGGCGGCATCTCGTTTCTGGACCGCGACAGCGTACTCAAAGGCGGCAGCCACGGTCCGGCAATCGTGCCCGGTAAGCCGGAGCTGAGCTATCTGCTCCGCGCCATCAGATACAAGGAGGATGTGAAGATGCCTCCCGGCATTCCGCTGCCGGCTAAGGAAGTGGAAGCCCTCACCGAATGGATTCGCCGCGGCGCCGTGTGGGGCAAGATCGGCTCCCAATGAGTAAACTATCTCCATGGGAATGAGCCGCCGTCATCTTCTATTCGCGGGCGCCGCCGCTGCCATGGCGCAATCGAAGGCTCCCGTCGTCAACGGGGCAGAACACGTGTGGGTGCTGAACTCGAAGTTCCCCATGTCGCGGGAAACGGCGGTCTGCCCGGCGGACTTTCCCGAGTACGAATACTCCGCCGAGTACCTCCTCTCGGAGATGAAAACGTACCGCGTGGATCACGTCGTGATCTCCCACGTCTGTTACTACGGCCATGACAACTCGTATCCGAGCTACTGCGTGAAGAAGTATCCCGGCGAGTTTGCAGCCATCGGGTTGCTGGTGGGCCACCGCCTCTATTCCCCCGAGGATCCCCAGAATGCCTCCCGCCTCGAGCGTCTCATCAAGGAAGACGGGCTCATCGGACTGCGGCTGAGTCCCATCTACAACCGGGATGTAGTGTGGCTGAACAGCAAGGCATGTTACCCCCTATGGAAGAAAGCCGAGGATCTCAAGGCGACCTTCAACATCTTCCTCGCCCCGCATCAGGTGCGCCAGGTTGGAGATATGGCCGCGCGGTTTCCGGGGGTGAACGTCGTCATCGACCACATTGCAATGATCGACATCACCGCTCCCGACGCGGACGGGTTCGGCCCCTTGCTGGACCTTGCCAAGTATCCGAACGTTTACGTGCGGACATCGCTGCACAACCCCTCGAAGACGAAGGTGACGCCCTACCGGGATGTGTGGCCGTTCCTCCACCGCCTGTACGATCGCTACGGGCCCCGGCGCCTGGTGTGGGCGAACTTCTTCGAGTACGTGATCATGAAGGAAGTGATTCCTTTCTTCAAGCCCGAGGATAAGGAGTGGATTCTCGGCAGAACGGCGTACAGGCTGTACGGCTTCGGGCGGTAGCCGCGTTACAGCGGCTTGCCTTCGGTGATGGTGAGGATCCGGTCCACCGCCACTTTCGGGAACGTTTGGGTCAATCCCGAAGGCCAGCGCACCTCGAGGCTCGCCACCGTCTCCTTGCCTAAGCCAAAGTGCAGCCGGCGGTCATTCGAGGAATAGAAGCTCGCCTGGCTCAGCACCTCCTGCGCCTGCCGCTTGTCCCCGTAATGGCAGATGACGCGGGCTCCGATGGCGCCGCGGTTCGATTTCGTGCCCACCAGTTTCACCTTGAGCCAGTGATTGCCGCCCGAGGTGTCGTTGCGCAGTAGCGACGGCGGCTCATTCATGTTCACAATCAGGATGTCGATGTCGCCGTCGTTGTCGAAATCGCCGAAAGCGCACCCGCGGCTGGCATGAGGAGCGGCGACCCCAGGCCCCGCCTGTTCAATCAGCTCTTCGAACTTGCCGTTTCCGAGGTTGCGGAAGACCAGGCGCGGCGTCTTCCAGGGGTAATTCGGCAGCTTCAACTCAATGCCGGGATACACGTTGCCGGTGACGACGAACAAATCGGGGAAGCCATCATTGTCGAGGTCCACGATGCCCGCGCCCCAGCCGATGTACTGCGTCTCGACGCCCAGTCCGGCGCGGGCGGTGAGGTCTTCGAAGTTCGCTGTCCCATCATTGCGGTAGACGATGTTGGTGTCGTCGGCGAAGTGGGTTTTGAAGATATCGAGGTTGCCGTTGAGATCGAAATCGCCGATGCCGATGCCCATGCCGGCCTGCTCCATTCCGTCCTCGTTCAGCGCCGCGCCGCGCATCAGGCCTTCCTCTTTGAATGTTCCGTCCTTCTGGTTCATGAAGAGAAGACTTGGCATGGAATCGCAGGCCACGTAGATATCGGGCCATCCGTCGTTGTCGAAGTCCGCGGCGCTCACCGTCATTCCGTAACCCGTGATGGACTTCCTGATACCGGCGGCTTCGCTCACGTCCGTGAACACGCCCTTCCCGTTGTTGCGAAAGAGGGAGAAGTTGCCCGGTGGAAGTCCTCGGGGGCCGCAGTTGACCGGCACGCCTTTCCAGGTGCAGTTCGAACTGTCGCCCGGCTTGGGGACGCTCTGGAAATCGAACTTGAGGTAGGTGGCGACGAACAGATCGAGATGGCCGTCGCGGTTGTAGTCCACGAAGGTGGCTCCCGAATACCACTTGGCGGGGTCCGGCGTCAGCCCGGCCTCCCTGGTGACATCGGTAAAGGCGCCGTTGCCGTTGTTGCGGTAGAGGGTGAACCCGCCCCAATAGGTGACGAACAGATCCTCGTTGCCGTCATTATCGAAATCCCCGATGCAGACCGAGGAAGCCCAACCGTTGCGCCAAAGCCCGGCTTCCCTGGTGACGTCGGTGAAGGTGCCGTCCCGGTTGTTCTTGTAGAGGCGATTCGAGTTGCCGGCGGGAGCATTCGCGATGCGGGTGCCGCTCAAAACAAACAGATCCTGCCAGCCGTCGTTGTCGTAGTCGATGAAGGCGCAGCCGCAGCCCACCGTTTCGAGGATGTAATCATTGGCTCCGGGGCCGCCATAGATCACCGGTTGCTTCAAGCCGGCCTCGGCGGCGATGTCGACAAAGCGGGCGTGAAACGGCAGTCCGGAAGGCTTTCCGCGGGGCATCGGCTTGACGTTGCGCGAGGCGATGCCCTGGGCAAGCAAGGGGATTGCCGGGGAGGCGGAGAGACCAAGGATTTGTGACAGGAATTTCCGGCGGTACACTACACCTCAGTATAGGGCCTACCAGGCGCGAAGCTGCGCGGTGAGCCATTGAATGTCCTTATCCTTGTGGCAGATGAGGCAGGCGTTGGGGCTCTCCTCGCGGCCGAATCTCGCCACCGGTCCGGCGCGGGGGATGTCGTCAATCTGGTGGGAGGCGGCGGGGAACATCAGGCTGTTCATGATGGGCGGCATGTGGCAGGCGGCGCAGCGGCTGCCTGCCGATGCAGCGGGATGGTGCGTGTGCGCGGCGGCGCGGGCGCCGATGGCCGAATGGCACTGGGTGCACATCCGGTCAGGGACGGCAGCGAACTTGAAGGAGACGCGGTTGTGCCGGGGGTCGGAGGGATGGGGGTTGTGGCAACTGGCGCACTGCGCCGTTCCCCCGCGGAAGCATGCCGAGCGCATGAAGGCTTCTCCAATGAACGTGGTTTCACGGAAGCGGCCATCCTTGTAGAAGGCGCGATTGCCGAATTCGGCGAAGGGCTGGCTGATGAGCCTGTTGTAATAGGGTGGATTCGAGGTGTAGTTCATCTCGCCGCCGGAGCCGAGATTGCGGATGGCGGACTGGCGGTGGCACTGGCCGCAGATCATGGTTGCCTGGACGCGGTCGAGCTTGGCGAATTTGAACGGTGTCTCTCCGGGGCTGGCAGGGTCGGCGGCATGGCGCGCCGAGGGACCGTGGCACATCTCGCAATTGACGCCCGGCTCGCGGAATACGGCGTGCTGCATGGTGTCGTCGTCCTGGCGCACAAGCCGCAACTGGCTGGTGTGGCAGACGGCGCAGTTGCGCTGGTAGCTGGTGGCGTTCGACAGGCGCGGGAATTGGGAGATCAGGGTGCGCTCGCTGCCGGCCGGATCGATCATTGCCCAGTAGTTGACCCACTTCTTCTGGAGCGCGTTGAACTGGATGGGAAAGACGAAGATGCGGTTATCGGCGAGGCGGGTGGCATAAGCCTGCTGCCACTTGGAGCCGATGACGTAATCGACGCGGTAGCGCTTCCAGGCGCCGCCTTCGACCAGGAATTCGAAGTACGGCTTGTCGCCGCCGCCCATGCGGACCTGGTCCCACTGGGTGAGTTGGGAGAAGTCCGCGAGGATCTCTGCTTCCCGCACGGGGTGGAGCATCGCGGCCATGCCGGTGGACTGCCACGATTCGTAGATCGCCTTGTGGCATGTCTTACAGGCTTCCGAGCCGGCGAACCTGGCGCGCTCTTTCTCCTGGCCGGGTGATGGCTCGGCGGGCAGCCGTCCGCCGGTGCGAGCGATGACGGCGCGGGCGAACTGTTCGAGGTCTTCCCGGGTTTTCTTCCAATCGGATTCCTTCACTCCGGCTGGGCCTTCGAAGAGGGAGAGCCACAGAAGGGCATCTCTGGCGTCGCGATAGGCGGCCGGCAGTTTGCCCTGGGCGAGTTCGATCTGGGCGAGAGCGAGCAGCAGCGGAGCATTTTCGGGCAGCAGGCGGAGCGAGGCGCGCCCGTCTTCGAGCACGCGGGCGTTGTCTTTCAGATCGAGACTCGCGCCAGCCGAGATCTGATAGACGCCGGCCAGGAGCCAGGACTGCGGATAGCGTTCGAGGAAACGGTCGGCGAGGGCTCGGCGCTTGGATGCATCGGGTGTTTTGAGCAGCTCCAGGTAATCATTCCGTTCGGCGTCGCTCCCGGCGCGACTGACGAGTGAGCCGCGGTTCTTCGGAGTGCCGATGTGACCGATGTCGAGATCCTGGGCCAACAGGGTGGCGGTGAGGAGAAGCCAGATCATTGGCGCCTGCCCTGTTCCACCTGCCGCAACAGGCCGCGCATGAAGGAGTCCTCGGGGAAGTCCTGGGCGAAGCGCTCCATGGCCTCCTTGGCCTGTGGATACTGCTTTGCCCGGATGAAGGCGAGGATGAGGTGCTTGCGGATGGTCTGCGAGTAGGGATAGCTGTTCTCGCCGCGCTTCAATGCGGCGATGGCGTCCTCGGACCGGCCGGCGCGAGAGAGCGCTTCGCCCAAGTTGACATAGGTGGTGGAGGACGCCTTGCCTTTCCGCTCGGCTTTGGCGAGCAGGTCAGCGGCTTCGGGACGATTCCCGGCAAGCGCCTCGCTGCCGAGCGCGGCCAGAACGAGGGGATCTTCCGGCAGCGCGCGGCGGGCCTGCTCGAGGAGAGCCTGATACCGGGTTCGCAACTCCGGGGCGCGCGCCATCAATTCGCCGTAGGCGGAGAGGCGAGTGAGGAGGGGCAGGAAAGCCGGGCTGCCGGAGTTGAGGAGCAAGAGTCCGGGGATTTGTGGATTGGCGACGGGTTCCGGCACGGTAAAGCCTGCGGTGGGGCGGGCGGGGATGCGGTGGTTCGTCAGGGCGGAATGGGAGATCACCTCGATGTCGCGCTTCGGCATGTGACAGGCGGCGCAATCGTCGGATGGGGACCGCATGCGGCGGGCGTCGATGCCGAGAGTGCAGCTTTTCTCGCCATGGCATCCCAGGCACTTGCCGCGGAAGTAGGAGATCGCCCTCGTTCCGGTGGGCTGTTCGTGAGGATCGTGGCAGGTGAGGCAACTCAGCTTGCCGTTTGTCGCGCGGTAACATTTGCTCAGCTTCATGGAGGAGTGATGCTCGAGCAGGTCCTGTTCCTTGCGTATTTGAGGCAGGCCGAAGATAGCCACGGTGCGCACCAGCGGAGTAGAGGGGCGGAAGTCCGAGTATTGGCGGCCGGGCAGCAGCGCTCGGGCGTCGCCCCCCTGGTGGCACTGCATACAGATATCCTCGGCGAGGCGCGGCGGGAGTCTCGCGGGGTTGACGATGGACGTATCGGGCAGCGCGCGGGCGCCGCGGATTCGTTCGCTGACATGCAACTGTCCGGGGCCGTGGCATTTCTCGCACCCGATGGCCATTTCGGCGAATGGCGGATCTTCATAGAGCCCGTCGCGTCCCGGCGCGACATTAGGGCGTCCGGCGTGGCAGATGATGCAGGCGTCGTAGATGGGGCGGTTGAAGCCTTCGCCGGTTTGCTCGAAGCCGGGGGAGAGATCCCATTTGCCGGGAAGGGAATAATAAGACAGCGGGGCCTGAAACAGATGGTTGCCGCGGCGCACGGCATAGCTGATGCCGCTCTCGCCGGAGCCGATGGCGAAGGCCAACTCGTGGGCAGTCTCATAGAGGGGCGCGCCGTCCTTGTGCTCTGATTCGGATTGGTAGAGCTTGCCTTTCTCCGCATAGACGCGGTAGTCACGGTTCAGTTTCTCATTGCGGACAGTCACGGGCGCGCTCAAGAGACTTGCGTCCGGAACAGTGATGGAGCGGCCCATGGCGGTTTGGGTGAAGCCGCGGTAGATGGCCGGGTGGCAGCCGGCGCACGTCTTCGAGCCTACGTAGGCGACGCCGGGCCCCGTGTTGCGAAACACCAGCGGCGCGGCGGCAAGGTTGCCGAGCAAGATGAGCGGCAGAAGGCGCACTTCAACTTTTTACCACCTGCCACGGCTCGGGGGTGATCCGCACGCCGACGGCCGCACTGCCCGGAAGCGTTCCACGGACGGTCACCTGGAGGTCACGGCCATGCCGCGCCCATTCGCTATCGACGGATGCGCCGAGGATGCGCACCGTGGAGCGCTCGGCGGCAATGACGCCGGGAATGGCGAGGGTATTCGAGGAGGGGCGCTCGAGCAGGAAGGCATAGATGCTGTCGCCCTTGCGGGTGAAGGGGTGAATGAAGATGCCGAGTTTGGCGTTCCGGTACCACTTGGGGACCTGATGAGTGTGGATGAACTCCCAGTCAGGCTCGATTTTGCGAGGATGCCCGCGTGGGTCTTGCGCGGCGGCTCCAATTGCGCCGAGCGCCGCGGTTCCCGCGAGGTTCCGGGTGAATCTTCGACGGTTCAATGAGGTCCTCCTTTGTGGTCATGCGGCGCGCAGGGCGATGACGGTGACGGCCTTATCGGGAGCGGCGGCGGGGAGTTGCAGCGTGAGGTTCTGATCGCTCTGCCGGAACTCGATGGGAGCGCCGCTATCGAGCAGGGATGCAGACCGGAGTTTGGGGAGCCCTTTGGCCGGCACTTCGAGGGTCGTGCCGGGCCAATCGAGAATGTGGAGGAAGACATCGGGACCCCGGGCGGTGGTGCGGCAGGAAGGCACGCCTTGGAGCGGCCCGTAGGTGGTGTCGTAGATGGCCTCGCCGTTGCGGTCCAGCCATTTTCCGATGGCGCGCAACCGCTCTTCGAATTCCGGCTGAATGGAGCCATCGGGTTCGGGGCCGACGTTCAAGAGGAAATTGCCGCCGCGGCTTGCGACCTCGACCAGGTTGCGAATGAGTTCAGTGGACGATTTGAAGTGAAGGTCGTTCTTGTTGTAGGCCCAGGTATTGTTGATGGTCATGCAGGTTTCCCAGAGCCGGAAGTCCTCGGGCTTGGGAACGCCGGCGGCGAGGGCAGCGGCGGAGGAGGGGTCCGTTCCGGAGATGCGAACATGCCGCGTGGGGATCGCCTTGGGGATGAACTGCTCGGGCGTTTCGTAGTCGGCGGGCACGCCGATGCGGTTGTTGACGAGCGTGGCGGGCTGGAGTTCGTGGATGAGCTTGAGAAAGCGCTGCCCGTCGTACTTGCCCTGGTTGCCCAGGCCATCGAACCAGATGAGGGCAACGGGTCCGTAGCGGGTGAGGAGTTCGGAGAGTTGCAGGGACATGTAGTCGAGATAGAGGGGCCATTCCGGCCGCTCGGGCTGCCCGTTCCAGTTCTCGCCGGCGGGCTTCGAGGTATCGCGGAAGGCGGGATGGTTCATGTCCGGAGGGGAATAGTAGAAGCCGAGCGGCATGCCTTCTTCGCGGCACGCGCCGGCCAGTTGTTGGACGATGTCCTTGCCGTAGGGCGTCTTCGTGATCTTGTAGTTCGTGTAGTGGGAATCGAACATGCAAAAGCCGTCGTGGTGTTTGGTGGTGAAGACCATGTAGCGCTGGCCCGCGGCGCGCGCGAGGCGGACGAAGGCATGCGGGTCGAACTTGACGGGATTGAAGCGCGCCGGCAGTTTGCGGTAGTCGGCCTCACTGATGTAATTCGGTTTGCCGGTATTGGGGCGCATGATGGGCCAGGAAGCTTCGACGCTGGCGAGCGAGTAGGGCCCCCAGTGGATGAACATGCCGAACTTGGCGGCGCGGTACCAGGCGGTGCGGCCGGCGGAGTCCTCGGCGATGCCGGGGAGAGAAAGGAGAGGAGGCAGGGAGAGGAGTTTGAGAACATCCCGGCGCGAGAAATGAGCGCTCATGAGGCC
>JADLBD010000202.1 GCA_020847975.1 Bryobacterales bacterium
ACGCAGGGGCGTAGGTTTAACGGTAGACCAGCGGTCTCCAAAACCGCCTGTGGGGGTTCGAATCCCTCCGCCCCTGCCAGTGGCCTCTCTAATCCTCATCCGGGAATCCGGCTGAAAAGTCTCATTACGATGTCCAAAAAGTTGGTTGTGGCAATGGAAAGCGAAACTCGGTTGGAAAAGGCGCAGTTCGGCCAGAACGTCTCTGGTTTGCCCGCGCGGATCAAGAACTACGTTGACGACCTGCGGTCCGAGATGCGCCGCGTCACCTGGCCCTCTTGGAAGCAGGTGCGCGCCACCACTGTCGTCGTCATTGTCGCGGTCTTTGCCTTCGCGGCGTTCTTCTTCGTCGTCGATCTGGCCATCACCCGGCTCATCACCAAAATCTTCGATACCTTCACCAAATAAGGCGGTCACGGGCTATGTCGGACGAAACCGATCTCGAACAGGACGGCACGGTGGATTCCACCGAAGAGCGCATCGAACAACCTGAAGAGGCTGCTGCCCCTGCTCTCGAGTTCGAGGATGAAACCAAAAAGTGGTACATCATCCACTCCTACTCCGGCTTTGAACAGAAAGTCGCCGACTCCCTCCGCAGCCGCGCCGAAGCCTTCGGCTTCTCCCACAAAATCGGCCAGATCCTCATCCCCACCGAAGAGGTCGTCGAACTCCGCGGCGGCAAAAAAGTCACCAGCAAGCGCCTCCTCTACCCCGGCTATGTCCTCGTTCAGATGGACATGGATGACCAGCTCTGGCACGAAATCAAAAACACCCCCCGTGTCACCGGTTTCGTCGGCGGCGGCAATACGCCCGTCCCCCTCACCCCCGAGGAAGTCCACCAGATCCTCTACCGTCAGGCCAGCTCCGCCGAGCGCCCCAGACCCAAACTGACCTTCGAAAAAGGCGAAACCGTCCGCATCATCGACGGCCCCTTCGCCAACTTCTCCGGCAAAGTGGACGAAGTCAACACCGAGCGCAGCACCCTCCGCGTCCTCGTCACCATCTTCGGCCGTGCCACTCCCGTCGAGCTCGAGTTTCTGCAAGTTGAAAAGATCTGAGTTTATTTGTTCTAAGGAATTGTCATGGCTAAGAAAGTCACCGCCCAGGTAAAGTTGCAAATCCCCGCTGGAAAGGCCACTCCTGCCCCGCCCGTCGGTACCGCTCTCGGTCCCCAGGGCGTCAACATCATGGAATTCTGCAAGGCCTTCAACGCGAAGACCTCCGCCAAGGACCAGGAAGGCCTCATCATCCCGGTCGTCATCACCATCTTCTCGGACCGCACCTTTACCTTCATCACCAAGACCCCGCCCGTTCCCGTGCTCATCAAGCGCGCCGTGAATCTGGCCAAGGGCTCCCCTGAGCCGAACAAGAACAAGGTCGGCAAGATCACCGAAAAGCAGGTCGAAGAAATCGCCAGGCTCAAGATGCCCGACCTCAACTGCTTCGATGTCGCCGCCGCCGTTCGCTCCGTCAAGGGAACCGCACGCTCCATGGGCGTCGACGTCGTCTAGCCCTTATCCAGTTCACAGATCGGGTCGAGTGACGGGGATTGCGCCCCGTCACCCTCCCACACCACCGAACGTGCGGTTTTCCGCATCCGGCGGTTGAAACAAGCGTTCTAACTACTCGCCAGATCCGATGGCATCAGAAAGCCGTGACGGCGTAGTCTCGCATTCGATAGCGCGGTGTGCAGGCTCCCGGTCCCCGGCCACGTGCCAGGCTCCCCGAGAATTCCCTGCCGCCTTCAGCATGCGTCCCGCAACCCCAGGCTGCGCAGCCTGCGCTTTCTCCCTTCTGGTTCGTGCCACCGCAGCCAAAAGCATTTCCGGATATACAGTCCAATCCATCCCTCCAGCCGGAAAATCGGTTGGCGATTCTCGGCCAGCCGGTAGTAGCCCCACCAGCCTCGTACATATTGCCGCCAAGCGTCCCGCAGTTGGTTACTGGTTCGGCTCTGGCAACTTCGCCACTTCTCCCGCACCTTCGCTTTGAATCTATCCGGACTCTCCGGCGCCGCCTCTATCTGCTTTTCGCCTGCTTTTCGCGGTTCAGTCGAAACCCCAGGAACTTGCGTTCCCAGATCCTCCCTACCCCGCTCTTGGTAGCATTCACTTGCAGTCGCAGATACTTCTCAATCCATCCCTGACCCCATCAAGATGTCCCCTTGGACGTGATCGAAAAATTTGCTGATATCCAAATCCATGACCCAATTTTTTCCTGTCCGGGCATGTTCCTGCGCCGCTCGCACCGCATCGTGCGCGCTTCGCCCCGGCCGGAGTCCGTAGCTGTGCTGACTAAAACTAAACTAAATTGCGGCTCCCGGATCGGCGTCATCGCTTGCAGTAACATCTGCTGGATGAACCGGTCCATCAAGGTCGGTATCCCTAACGTCCGAGTGCCCCCGCCCGGCTTCTCTAGTTCTTCCCGCCTCACAGGGCTCGGCCTGTGGGTTCCCGCCATCAGCTTGGCGTGAATCTTCGGCCAGTGCTTCCGTAGGTGTCCGTTCAACTCTTCCGTCTTCCTCCATCAGGTTCTCGTACATCGCTTTCTGTCAGAAGTTCCGCAAAGTTCCGCCTCGGGATCGCCGACGCCAGGCTCGCCACGGTCCCTCCGCTTCTGCCCGTTGCACTCTCCGGGTGGCGACCTCCTCTCTCAAAGAGGAGATCTCCCCAGGTAAGGGGCAAAATCTTTTCCCTCGTGCCGCCCGGCTCTACCTGATGCGTCTCGTATGACTTCTGGGCTTCGCTGATCCCAGCAAACTCGCCGCCCGCATCCGGCCTCACTGCCAGTTCGTGTTCCTACGGTCGAGAGTTTGCTACGCGCTTCTTTCGACTTCGCCTCACGGCTACGCCTTGCGTTTCGCTACGGTTGCCGTCATCGGCTCCGGTTGGCTCCTTTCATCCAACGAGTTTCTGCCCATGCTGGGCACACTGGGATAGGCCTCCGGCCTGTCGTCTTCATGCTGAATCATTCGTCTCGCCCCTCGAGTGAACAGTATTGCGGCTAGCCCACCCTCCGCGCGCGCCCTTCCCAGAACGGCTCCCGCAACGCCCGCTTCAGAATCTTGCCCGTCCCACTCTTCGGCAGCTCGCCTGAGTAGAACACCACCCTCCGCGGGATCTTGTAGTTTGCCAGCCGCTCCCGGCAGAACTCCATCAGGTCCTTGTCCGTCACCGCCGCATCGTCCTTCACCACCACGCAGGCTGTCACCAGTTCGCCCCATTGCGGATCCGGAATCCCGATCACCGCCGCCTCGCGGATCGCCGGATGCGCGTAAAGCGCCGCCTCCACCTCCGTCGAGTACACGTTCTCCCCTCCCGTTACGATCATGTCCTTCGAGCGGTCCACTAAGTAGAAGAAGCCCTCCTCGTCCTGCATCCCGATGTCGCCTGTGTGCAGCCACCCGTTGCGGATTGCCTGCGCTGTCGCCTCCGGCTGATTCCAATACCCCTTCATCACGTTCGCCCCGCGCCCGGCGATCTCCCCTGCCTCCCCAATATCCGTCGTCTCCCCATCGGGCCGCATCACCTTCACCTCCACCCCGAACGGAGGGCGCCCGCAGGAGAGCATCCGCTCCGGCGTGTGATGCTCATCGAGCAGCAGCGTCAGAATCGGACTCGCCTCCGTCATGCCGTAACCTTGCATGAACTTCGTCCCGGGAAACTTCTCCCGCGCCCGCTTCAGCACCTCCGGAGCAATCGGCGACCCTCCGTAGACCATCAACTCGAGGCTCGACAGATCATAGTCCCCCAACCGCGGATACAGCGTCAGGAAGTTGATCATCGTCGGAATCAGCACAGTCACCGACACCCGGCGCCGCGCCACAGTCGAGCAGAATGCCTCCGCATCAAACCGCGGAATCGTTGCCTGGCAGCCTCCGCTCGCCAATGCCAGCAGCATCCCCGGAAAATCCGCCAGGTGAAACATCGGCGCCGCATGCAAATGACAGCTTCCCGGCCTCATATGAAACACCGGCAGGCACGCCATCGTGTTCGCCAGCAGGTTCCGGTGCGTCAGCATCACTCCTTTGGCTCGCCCCGTGGTCCCGCTCGTATAGAACAGGCCGAATACCGCGTCCGGGTCATGGAACGGCGCGGACAGTTCTTCCGCCCGCCCCTCGATCGGTTCCTGGTCCAGCACCACCTCCCACCGCGCTCTCTTCGATGGCTCCGGCAGGGCACTGTGCCGGATTATCGCCTTCGGCTCGCAATCCGCCACCACCGCATCCACCTCCGCCCGGGCATAGCGGGTATTCAGCGGGACCGCGATGATCCCCGTCCGCGCGCACGCCAGGATGATCTCGATGAACTCCGGGCAGTTCAGCAGCAGCATCCCCAGCCGGTCGCCCGGCTTCAACCCGTTACTGAGGAACTGCGCCGCCAGCCGGTCCACCCGTTCCCGCAATGCTGCGTAGGTCACGCATCCGGAATCCGACACAATTGCCGGGGAAGTCGCGAAACACCGCGCCGCGCGCGCCAGCGTTACACCGTAGAGCATTTGGAGAAGCTACCATGCCCCGCACGCCTGCGCAATCGAGGTGCTGTCAGCCTCGGTACAATTTGGATGAGGAGCTAAAGGAGCCATTCACCGATGAACTCACGTAGACTCTCCATCCTTTTCGCCCTGCTTGCGGCCACGGTTGCCGTCAGCGCGGCCCAATCCCATCAACCTTCCGAACGCGGCCGCGCCAACATCGAGCGCGAAGTGCGCCACGAGTTGGTCATGCTGCCCTATTACGGGGTGTTCGACAATCTCCAGTTCCGCGTCGACGGCTACACCGTGACACTCCTCGGCCAGGTCACGCGGCCCACGCTCAAGTCCGACGCCGAACGCGTGGTGAAGAAGATCGAAGGCGTCGAAAGCGTGAAGAACGAAATCAAGGTGCTGCCGCTTTCCTCAATGGATGACCGCCTACGCCTCGCGCTCTACCGCGCCATCTACGGCAACACCGCCCTCAACCGCTACTCCCTTCGCGCCGTGCCGCCCATTCATATCATCGTCGACAACGGCAACGTGACACTCGAGGGCGTCGTCTCCAGCGAAGCCGACAAGAATATCGCTAACATTCAAGCAAACGGTGTCTCCGGCGTCTTCTCCGTCACCAATCGCCTCCGCGTCGTGAAGGACTAACGCAGCAGGTATTGCTCGATAAACAGCACCGTCGCCGCGGTCTGAATGTCCTGGTTGCCCTTCTTGCTGAAGCCGTGCCCTTCGTCATCGGCCAGCAGGAACCACGTCGGAGTCCTCTGCTTGCGAAGGGCCTCCACTATCTGTTGCCCTTCCGTGTAAGGAACGCGCGGATCGTTCCGCCCGGCTATCACGAACATCGGCTTCCTGATGCGGCTGACGTTGCTCAGCGGCGAAATGGTGGAGAGGAAGTCCCGCATCTTCGGGTCCCGTTCATCGCCGTATTCGACGCGCCTCAAGTCCCGACGGTAGGCTTCGGTGTGCTCGAGGAACGTAATCCAGTTCGAGATGCCTACTGCTTCCACCGCGCAGCGGATGCGGCTGTTGTAATGCGTCATCGAAGCGAGCGTCATGTAGCCGCCATAGCTGCCGCCCGTCACCATCACCCGCGTCGCGTCGAGATCTTTGCGCGTCGCAATCCAATCGAGCAGCGCCCCAATGTCCTTCACCGCATCCTCCCGGTGAACGCCATCGTCGAGCGACACGAACTGCTTCCCGTAGCCCGTCGACCCGCGCACGTTCGGGTACAGGATGGCGATCCCGAGTTCGTCCCGGTAATAGCCTCCGGCCCCCAGATACGTTGGGCGCGACTGCCCCTCGGGTCCGCCATGAATGTTGATGATCACCGGTCTCGGGCCGCCCGCAAACTTCTCCGGCGGAGAGTAGAGAAAGCCCGAAATCATGCGCCCGTCAAACGATTTCCAATGCGCCAGTTCCGGATCGCGCGCATGCCGCGGCTCGATGCTCCCCGTCTCGCTCCGCGTCCACCGGTGCACGGCGCCGGCGGCCACATCCACGGAAAAGACGTCCATCGGGTGCCGGGCAGTCACCAGCGAGAAGCCCACCTCGCGCCCGGTGGAATCCCACTTCGGATTCGTGATGACGCCATAGGGAAGCTTCGGCACTGTCACATCCCTGTCCGTTGTCGTGTCCCATACATGCAGCACCGACGCGCCATCTTCGTTGGTGAGATATGCCAGGCGCCTCCCGTCCGGAGACAGCGCGTGATCGCTCACATCCCACCTGGCTCCGGGTCTCAGAAACGTCACCTGCCCGCTGCCGGCATCGATCGCCGCCAACCGCATCCAGTCGGAATCCTTGTCCGTGGAAACATAGATCCGCTTGCCGTCCGGTGAGAACACCGCGGAGTTCCATGCATCGCCCGTTCCGGCCGTGATCTGCCGGCTCCTTCCCGAGGCGAGATCGACAATGTGAAGCGAACTGTCCGTCACGGAGCGCTCTTCCGCCACCAGCAGCGAACGGCCATCCGCCGTCCAGTCGAGCGGATGCCACCCTCCGCCTCTCCCCTGCAACACGAGCTTCGGAGGCGAGGAGTCATCCGGATTCCGGACATAGATGTCGCTGTCGGCTCCCGTGCGCATCGTCGAGGAAAAGGCAAGCTGCGCCCCATCGCGCGACCACACCGGATAGTCATTTCGTGACTTGCCGTCGGTAAGCATGCGCGTGCAGCCGCAGGCGAAGTCCATGAGGTAGAACTGATACCATTCGCCGCCTCCCGAATCCGCGCGGTAGAGCACCTGCTCGCTGTTGCCCGGCCGGTAGGATGCCGACAGCACACGGTCACGCCGGAAGGTGATCTGCTCTCGCGCCCCCATGGGCATGCCAATCCGATGCACCTGGTTGGTGTTGGCAAACCGCGTGAGGACCAGCATCTCGCGCTGGCGTGGATTCCACCCCTGAAAGGCTGCCGTGCGCCCCGCGGTGTATTGGTCCAGCCGCTCGAGCAGCGCGGCCGGAATCGCGGGGATTCCTTCCGCGTGCAGATTCGAGGGGAGCCGCACTGTGGGCTCAGCCGCCGAAAGCAGAATAGGGCACAGCAAAACTACCGCTCGGAGCATGGTGACGGCGATTGTAGCAAGCCCCGGAGACTGTGCAAAACTGCTCACATGGTCTTCTTCCTGTGGCTTGTGTCGATGGCGGGCGCGGCGGACAGGGCGGCTGTCGGGCTGGCCTCCAATCAGCAAGTGATCGAGGCGGAACTGCCCGCACCGGCGGCAGCGGGACTCCCCCGTGTCCTCCTGATCGGCGGGATCGACGGGAATGAAGCTGCCGCGAAACTGATCCGGCAACAGGTGGCCCGCTATGAGCGCGAGGGGAAATGGAAGAAGCGATTCGAACTCGCGG
>JADLBD010000203.1 GCA_020847975.1 Bryobacterales bacterium
ACTGCGTCACAACAGCAGCGGTGTGACGCGCAATGGGATTCTGCTTTACGGGCCCCAAGGGACCGGGAAGAATCTGATCGCCGAAGCGACAGCCGGAGAGTACCGCGTCGGCTTCCAGCATGTGCGCAGTCCAGAATTGATCGGCGTGCATATTGGCTCCACCGCCGCCGAGATCCGTCGGGTCTTTGAGTTGGCCTATCAGTGTCGGCCCATCGTGCTGTTCCTGGACGAAATCGATTCCATTGGAAGCCGAAAGCAGGCTCAGGGCAACGGAACTGACGCCGGCGGAGCCGGGCGCGAATACAACGCGGTCACCACCCAGTTGATGCAGTCCATCGATCAGAGTCGCCAATGGGACGGTTTTCTGCTGGTTGCTGCGACGAATGTGCTCGACGGGCTTGAGCCCACTTTGATCCGCGAAGGGCGTTTCGACGCTAAACTCCGACTCGACCTGCCAGATGCAAATGAGCGTGAGGAGATTCTGAGGGCGCTTGTAGGTCAAAAGCGGCCGCTGACCGGCGTATTGACTGACTTGGCGCGTCGGACGCCAGGGTGGAGCCCGGCTCGCCTAAAGAGTCTCGTTGACCGCGCCGTGCTTGGCGCGGGGGGAGTTGCGCTTACCGAGAAGCACTTGCTGGCTGCCCTCGAAGCTTCAGGTGGAGCCGACCGGCCTAATTTTGAAAGGGTCGAATGGGACGACGTGGTCCTCCCCGCTTCGACGGTCAAGGACCTTCAAGCACTGATCACGCTCCTTCAGCCCGGCCGAGCCGAGAAACTGGGACTGGAGCCGCCGACGGGGCTGATCCTAACTGGAGCACCGGGAACTGGGAAGACGCTCACAGCACGCTTAATCGCTTCTCAGACGAAGCGGAGTTTCTACCCGCTGTCGCCCAGAGACGTCTTGCAGGGAGCGGTTGGAGGCTCGGTTCAGCGCCTTGCGGAAGTGTTCGCCCGCGCCAAAGAACACGCTCCGTCGATTCTGTTTTTCGATGAGATGGACGGGCTTTTCCCGTCAATGAATGGGGTGCTTGGGCAACATGACGTTCAACTTGTCGAGCAAGCGCTCATTGAGATCAGCAACCTCCGACCCGAGCATAATGTCTTCCTGATCGGGACGACGAACTTCATCGAGCGGGTCGATTCTAGAATCCTTCGCGGTGGACGGTTCAGCGAGAAGATCTCCATTGGAACTCCAGATGACGCTGGATATGAAGCGCTGTTGAAGCGTTTCCTTGGGAAAGCGCGCCTTGCAAGCGGCGCCCAGGCTGGAACTGTCATCGAAAGACTTCGAGGGATCTCTCCCGCTGAGGTCGAGGCCATTGTGTCAGCGGCGAAGCGATCCGCCATGAAACGCAGGACTGTTGACGCAATCGATTTGCCGCCATTGGAAGCCGCCGACTTTGAATTCGGCATTACTCAGATTCGTTGTTAGCTTTTGTCGCGTGAGATTCCCTGCCGCCAGTGCTGCAGATCCTGGATCGACAGGTAGAACGTGAACGCAGCCTCCGTCTCGTTCTTGATATACGAGGCACCCGCCTTCACCTGAGCCCGACGACAACGCCCGAGGGCTCGTTAGGGCGGCAGAACTCGACATGCGCGTCATCCTCCTTGTGAGCAGGTCGGAAAACATGGTGCTCGCGATGCGTGACCTGCTGAACGTAGTCAATATGCGCATGTTCCGCGTCTGCATTGGCGGCTCGCGTTTTCACGGGCGGTTCGGGCGCGATGTCCAGCTAGTGTAAAGCCGTAGCCAATCAAATCGTACCGGAAAATCACCGTGTCCACGAACGCCGTAATAGGTGATCGCAGTGGCTGCGTCCCTGTGGCGTATGTTTTGATCTTTACGCAACCCGAAGAAGCTGACGAGTCGTCTGCGTCATCAGTGAAGGAAGAAGGAACGACGGTCGGAATGCTTGTGAAGGACGAGCCCGCTCACCCTGTGCAGAGAAAGTCGGCTCCGATGTCGGCACACGTGCCAAGATTCACCGCATCCTCAAGCAGAGACCGATGAGCGCGAGCGATGTCGCCGGGCACTGACCGGTACACCATCGCTTCCGACCGTTCTCAACCTGCTCAAGTCGGCCCCTGCCGTCGAACGCAGGAGCAGGCAATGCTGGGGACTACACGAGCAGGATTGGCGACTAAGTTCGGCTACGCTGGCGTTGTATCCTCTGGCTTCTTGAGGTACGGGAAGAGGCCGAACCTCTGGATTGCCGGGTTCTTGGTGAAGTGCATCGCCTTCTCGATGAAGCTGGGTGGCGGCTCGGTATTGTCCACGATAAAGATCTGGTCGGTGCCCGCGAACTTTTCCAGGTGCTCGTAGAACCGGGGCTTGAGGTCCGTGCCGGAGATTCCCTCGTCGTCGGCCTTCGGTTCCTTGTAGGCGATCAGCGGCGAGTCGAGGATAACAAAGCCGGGATGCGGCATCTTCCGAGAACGGCAGTACTCGAAGAGCGCGAGCGTGAACGCTGAGTACGTGATGGCGCACAAGCCAGCACCACGACTGCCGCGCAGACGCCCGCCGATCACGACGTCTCGCTTGCTTTCATCGAAGTACACATCCGTTGCATCCGGGAAGTGCCATTCGTTGAGGATCTTCTCGACGGTCTTGGAGAAGTCACGCAACACGGACTTTGAGATGTACTGATCGACGTCCGCCGTTTCTTCTTTCTCGTCTGGCTTCTCCGGCGGCGGTGCTGGAGCAGGTTCATCCAGCCGTCGGCGGAAGTTCTTGATCCGCTTGTAAATTTCTTCTGCCTGCCGAACGGCTGCACGACGTTCGATGAGTTGGTCATGCCGCTTGCGCGCCGATGAGAAATCCGGGGAAAGGGCTGTCTCGATCTGTTGTTGATATCCTTGCCACTCGTCCGCGAGCGCCTTGCGTTCGGTCACCACCTCGACGAGTTCTTTGGTCAACGCAATGACAGTTCCCCGCAGTTCTGTTTGGAGGAGCTTGATCTTGGCAATCTCCGCAGCAGCAGCCTGAGTTACCGCAGTGACGTTTCCATCGCAGGCCGCGTCATGGTGCTGCCCTTCGGGTTGTGCTCCGCACAATGGGCACGCCATCGGCGCGCGAAGCACGAAGAACTGTCCGGACTCTTCGATCGCGACGAGGCGCTTGATGTCGTTCGTGTACTGCGCGTCGAGGAGCTTGAAGCGCTCCTGTAACTCGGTTATTTCGTTGCGTCGAGCGGTGAGCTTGCTGTGCCTTTCGTAGACGTCCTTGCGCTGCTGGCTTGTCGTTGAGAGCCGCCCTTCCATGAGCTTCATGGAAGCCTGGAGTGCATCGAGTTCTTCCTCGATTGCCGTCTCTTCCGCCTCCAGCGCGTCGGGGTGTTCGGTCAGCTTCGCGAGTTCTTCTTCGTAGTCGCTGATCATCTGCGCGAGGACGTCAGGACGTGTATTCGGTCGTTCGACGTTCGGACTCGCGTCCGGCTGATCCGCATCGGACGTGACCGCAGCATCGTCAACTCCGGTGAGCAGGAGCCGGAAGACGCCGTACTCCCGTGTTGCTTCGAGCCATTGCCCGCTTAGCAAGGGGGACTTTGTCTTCGTAATGTTGGGGTAAATGATGATGCAGAGGTGCGCGAGCGCGCGGAAGCCGAGGGATTTGAGGGTCCCCTTGGTCTTGTTGTAGAGGATCTCCTTGCCGTCAAGTCCGAGTTCCTGCAAGAGCCAGTTAGAGAGGTTGTTGAAGTTCTTTGAGCTGTGACCGGCGGAGAGAACCTTGCCAGCTTTCGGATCATCGGGGACGTCCTGCAGCAGTCCGTCGAATCGTTTGAACGCGCCGCCGTTGATGCTGCGGTGGATCGTGTAGTCCCTGCCTCCTGCGGTCAGCGCGAGCAAAATGCGGTCGTACCCGTTCCGCTCTGGAATGTCCTTGAGCGGGTCTCCCGCGCCGAGCATGAAGTCGATGGCTTCGACCAGGAACGTCTTTCCAGTGTCGCTCGATCCCCACAGTACGTTCAAACCCGGCGTGAACGTGAATTCCGTCGGTGCCTTCTCTGGGCCGAGGAAGCGAATGAACCGGAGCTGTATGGGATTGAAGGCCATTAGAATAGCCCCGGCTGTTCAGGCACCTGGAACTCCCGTGACCACTGGTCGTAAACCTGGCTGAGCATGACGCGGATCTCGTGATCACTCATGCCGCTGAAGCGATCGACGACCCAGACCGCGCGGTCTTGCAGGTCATGCAGGTACTCCGCGGTGAGCGAGTCGAGAAACGGCCCGGCGTCATCCTCGGCTTGGTAGACAAAACCGCTCGGCGTGGCATGCCGGGTGATGAGGCCGCGGCTGATCATGAGCATCAGACCTCGCTCAATGAGTTGCCGACGGACGAGCAATTCTCCCGAGCGCAACGGCAGGGCTGGATGGACGCTCGGCGGTCCGTCAACGTCTCCAGTGTGCACAAGGATGTAGTCGAACTCCAGGATGCGCTGCAGGTCCAACTGCTCCGGGTATGACTCAGCGAGCAGAATGAGCGCACGCACCCCAGTTTCTATCGGGCTGTTGAACGTCTGGATCGTGTCAGGCATTTTTCTTCACCCAAGTGAATCGATCCTCGTTGGCTAGGTGATGGCATAGGCCCTGCTTGTCCTGGGTCTGGACGCGGATGCAGAGCGCGTTGCAGTTCGGTGCGAGGGAGCCAGCGTGGCTGACGGTGGTTCGCAGCCGGGTAAGGCCATCCGTGTAATCCATGTCGTGGACATCGATGCACCCGTGGTAGATCTCCTCGCGTATGGCATCGAACGCACCCGGATCCACGCTGTCGCGTGGGAAGTTTCTGAGCGACTCGGCATAGTAAAAGACCTCGCGCGACCGGTTGAAGTGCCGCTCCATTTCAGGATACGTGGAGAGCTGCGCCGGGTCGTTGAGCTGGATCGCCAACTTCTCCGAATACACCTCGAAGAGTTGTTGAACGTATCGGCTCTCGCCGGGTTGGACCGTCGCTGGTGGTGGCGTGATGGGAGGTCGCTCAGGGAAGCTGCCATCCGGGAACCGGCGCTTGTAGAACACGGTGTTCGCGTGATCCTTGATCATCTGGGCGATCGGGATCATCCTGAAGATCGCGAAGTTGAACTTGTCCAGGTAGTCCTTGAGCGGACCGACAAGCGGAATTTCTTGGGTGTCGGTGATCTTCTTCTTGCAATACCCGTCCCAGTTCGCAATGAGCTCACTCCTGAGCTTGTCTGGTTGCGTCAGGAGCTTCTTCAGCTTGAGCCCAAGGCCCTTCGATGCGGCGAAGTAGTAGTTCTGCGGCGGTGGGTACTCGCCGATGAACGAGTAGTAGATGATTTTCCCGAGCTCGACCCAGACTTGCGAAGGCATCAACTCGCACGCGTACCGCTTGCATTGGACGTTGTCCCACGGCCCTTTGAAGTATTCCTTCGTGTGGAAGCACAGGATGTCCAAGCCCATGTCGCCCGCGCCTGCGTAACGAATGATCTCGGCATACCTCTTGTCCTGCGAGTACGCCCACTCTTCGGTGAAGTCTTCCCAGACTTCGGGCTTGAACGTCGTGATCAGGTCCGCGACGGGATAGACCATTCCCGACGAGACGGCCGCGTTCGAGCCTGCGCTGCCGAACTTGAGCTTCTTCGAGCTGCCGATGATCTTGTTTGGGTCCACAATTGATTCGCGCGCTGCTCCGTCGTCACAAATATCAGGGCTTTAACTGAAACACAATCTACCGAATATGTTGCTACGGGGACTAATGCAAGAGGATATCAGAATTGCAGATGATATTTCCGGATGACTTTCAGCGACTTCCGGCCTCTTCATCATCTTCGACCTCGTCTTCATCCTCATCATCTTCGTCGTCGTATTCCTCGTCTTCATCGCCGTCTTCCCCCTCCTCGTCCTCGGCATCGTCGAACGGAATGACTTCGATGTAGTTCAGGCTCTTCCTGTCGAGCAGTTGGACGAGTTGTTCTTGCTTTTCCTCATCCATGTCGATCACGACGGCCCATGTGACCCATTCGACCGAGTACTTGCAGCACTGCCCGATCAGTCGGTCTTTCTCTCCCTCCTGGGGGCCGACTTTGAGCTCAAGTACGAGGCGGTCGTCGATACGGACGTCAGGAATACCGAACTCCGTCTTTGTCCGCTTCGCCACCTTGATTCGTCGACCATCGTCCGGGGCCTCGACGTCCACCAGGTTCGCTCGGAGGTATTCGACCAAGTCGTCGGTGTATTCGTCTTCGGAGTCGCAGCCCTCTGGCTCCCAGTCATCGAGGAGGTCACCGATGAGTTGGCAGAGCCACTCGCAACCGTCAGGGTCCTCCTTCTCAGCGTTGCTTTTTTTCGCCTCGTCGTGATGGCTCTGCACGATGGAAGCTCCGGCGAGCGCACTCAGCCCGAGAGCGATAACAAGATGTCGAGGGTCCTTCGGATCGAACGGCACCGAGTCATTGTAGCGGGAGCGCCGCATCGGATCGGTTTTCGTACTCGGTTGGCGTCGTCAGGCCGTGAGCACGAATTGAGGACGCTTAAGGACTCTGAGAGGCCAGTCTTGAGAACACCTTATGTTCTGATCGCCAGATCAATGCCGACAAAAAACGCTATCTCCTGAGTTCTCAAAAGAAGCCAAGCTTCCCAAGCTGGACGTCGCGGGTTCGAGTCCCGTCTCCCGCTCCATCTTTTCAATAACTTAGCGGAAATCCGTCCTGCCTCCTTTACCTTGGAAACCTGGTTTTTGAGGTAAAACCGACCACCTCAGTTCCTAACATCCCTAGAATCAATCTCTTGAACTGAGGATTGTCAGCATAACGCAGCGCCTTCTCCAAGCTTGCCATCGACGTTGCGATGCGTCCGCCAAGTGGACAAACCGGGCTTTCCCGTCGCGACAGCAAGGTCAGGGCATGTCGGCTTGCCGGAGTACCCGGCGGATCTCCCGAAATACCTGCTCGAATGGAGGCAGGATGGACATCTGGTTCGAGAGCCGCGCCGACCAGAGAGCTTTCAGACGCGCTTCCTTCTTGATGATCGCTTCCTGGATTCCGGCCGCCACCAGTTGCCGTAAAGCGAGTTTGGCGGTCATCGCAGGCACGAGTTCCGAAACATCGATGCCTTCAAAGGTGAGGAGATACCAGAGGTCATAGAGATCACGGGGTTCGTTGCGTGCGCGATCGGCGAGGGCCAGAACCTTCTCGGCTGCGGTTTCGGCGAGCGAGTAAGCACGGATGACTCGGCCTTCCGGCAGGTCGGAGAACTCCTCATACGCGCGGAGGACGGGGCGGGCTTCCAGCGGAAACACAACCTCTTCCCGGATCGTAATGTCCATTTTGACACTGCCGCCGGCCGGCAACGGTCCGACGTACCGCAGGTAGAAGGTGTGACTATTCGCGTGAGAATGACGATCCTCGCGGTCGAAGAAGAATTCAATGGCGCTGACTTCACGAACGCCGACAAAGACCGGTTCCAGTTCCCTTCGGATGTCTTCAAACGGCATTGGCTCAATGAGTGTGAAGTCGAGGTCCTCCGAGAACCGGTAGTCCCCAAAATAGCAGCGCTTGAGCGCGGTCCCGCCCTTGAAGGCAAGGCTGCGCTGCAGATCGCTGCGGGCCAGTTCCGCAAGGAACCAGGCCAAGCAGTAATCGCGTTCGAGCACGCTCTCCGGAATGCGGCGGCCGCCGGCCTTCGCGAGGCGGTTGGCAAGCAGTGAAATGTTGCGCTGCGGTATCAGATCAGGTCCTCCGGACAGCTTCAAGCTCGTCAGGCGGCACGTTCAGCCGCAAGCGCCAGGCTGAGAGGTAGGCGCCATCCGGCGGCACGACTGGGTCGAGCACAGCATATGTCGCGCTTAGTGAATCGCGGAGGCGTTGCAGTTCTTCCGGCGCCGCCAGCTTGTACAAGTCGAGCAGGTAGCCGAGCCGCCGGACCACGGCGCCGTTCCCGAGGCGCAAGGCATACTCGACCAGCCGGTCTATCTGAACCTCATTGCGGCGCATGCAGAGGCCTTTTGCCACCTCGGTGACCCCGCCGCAGTAGGCGGGAAGACGCAAGCCGTCGATGATGGTCCGCTCCATATCGCTGACGTTCACGAAATCCTGCTTCGAGATCCAGTGTCTCGCCGTCCCGAAAACATCTTCGCGGCCAATCAGCACAAATCGAAACTCGGTGCCGTGAATGGTCCGGTTCCGGAGGCGCTTTGTCGTGCTGGTGAAGATGACGAATTGCGGCTGCGTCACCATCCCATGCAACTCCATTGCTGACGCGAAAGAGATGAAGTACTCTCCGGCCTCCGCGAGTTGTCGCGCGACGACATAAGGATTGCCGGCGAACTCCGTCGCCCGGCCTAGTTCCGGAGGGACCAGGACGAAGAGGCCGGGCTCTAACCTGGATACGATGCCGCGATCAACAGCGTGCCGGATCAGACTCCGCGCAGATGCCGGACGCAGGCCGGTGATTCGCTCAACATCGGTGTGCGTGAAGGTGGTCTGGCCGCCCTCATAGAGCGCGATCATCAACTGGGCGGTTCGGGAGCCTACCGTCTTCAACGGCGCACTAACTTCTGCGTGAGTCATTTGGAGTCTCATCAGATACATCATAGCTATTTATGTTCGTTGTGTGCAATGGTATGGCGCGAAACTTTCACAAACTATAATAGCTAGGCCCGGAGAGCAAACCGCTCAAGGTCAGGTCGAGCTACACGGTGGATCAGGCTGCTTCAAAACGCGGTCCCAGCGCGTATCGACCCTTCAGAGCCCACGGTGCGGAGTCTCCTCGGAAGAGTCTTGCCAACAGACAACCTTCCGCCGACTTCCCTCGAAACCCTCATCCGCCGTAATAGTCGTCCCCAACTTCGTGACCTCCTCACAGCCACCCGATGTCGGAGAACGCTGACACGCTGTCGCTTACGATGGTCCGCCGGCTGTCTTCAGGCCGGTCAAACCCATGGAAGAACGCTACCGCCGGAATTCCAAGATCATCACTTCGAACCCTGTGTACACGAGTGCGGGAACTTTGTGGGCAATCCCAAGATGGTGGAAGTCCTGCCGTGCCATTTGCGGCGCCACTGCCACACCGTGCGCATCAAGGTTCCTCGCTGCGCGAACCGCTATGCCGGCCGCTGGCCTCTATCGCACAACCCCGCACACCACAGCGCCGTCCCCTGACCGCGGATCCTTCGCCTGCGGCCCATTCTGCCCGTATCCCGTGCAACCCCTCGGAGTCAAGCAGGTTCTGATCGTCGCTCACCTGGAAATCCCCACCCCTACATGTTTCTGCCCCTTCGTCACCTCATTCCGATCGACCGATCTCCCCACAATCATACCCCCCCCTGAACCCGCGGGCCAGCAAAAAGGGAATACAAGTACGGGAGTGTTGACTAGTACCAGGACCAATCTTTTGACAGGTTCATTCCCCAGGCTATACGCACATAATGATTCTTCCAGCTATGCGAAAAACCTTAGTTTTCTCTCTTATTCTTCTCCTCGCTTCGCCCGCGGCCTACGGCGAAACCCTCGTTACCCCACGCCCCCTTCAACCCCATACCCGCGGCAAGTGGTGGAAAATTTCCACCCTCCTCCTCGCCGCCGCCACCTCCGTCGATGCCGCCTCCTCCTGGGGTCACCAGGAAGCCAACCCCCTCCTCCGCAGCGGCAACGGCCAGTTCGGCGGCCAGGCCATCGCCCTCAAAGCCCTCGTTCTCGGCGGCACCGTCGGAGCACAGTATTTCCTCCTCAAGCGCCACCCCAAGGCCGAAAAATACGGCACCGTCACCAACATGATTCTTGCCAGCGCTCTCTCCGCCGCGGCCGCATCCAACTATGCCCGCCACAGCGGAAGCTCCGCCGCCAATCTATCTCCTATTCCTTCCAATCCGCGGTAAATATATTGAATTCATACCGTGATTTCGCCCCTTTGTCCGAACAGAACACCAGCTTCTTTCCATCCGGCGAAAACTCCGGAAAGGAGGTAAATCCCCCGAAGCCGGTCACCTGCTCCAGGCCCGAGCCGTCCGTATTCACCACGAACAGCTCGAACTTCCGCCCGTCGCAGTTGTGCTTGTTCGACGCGAACAGGATGCGCTTGCCGTCCGGCGTAAACGCCGGCGCGAAGCTCGCGCATCCGAAGTTCGTAATCTGCTTCGCGTTCTTCCCATCCGAGTCCGCCACCATGATCTCCATCTTCATCGGAGACGTCAGGTTGTCCTTGAGCAGATCCAGATACCGTGTCATCTGCACGCCCGCCGGGTGATTCGCGCGCCACACCAGTTTCTTCCCGTCCCGGGAAAACACCGCGCCCCCGTCGTACCCCTTCTCCATGGTCAGGCGTTTCTTCCCCGACCCGTCCAGGCCCATCGTCCACAAATCCAAGTCCCCCGACTCGAGCGACGTGTAGACAATCTTCTTCGTCCGGAAGTTCACCGTCGCCTCCGCGTCATAACCCGGAGCCGTCGTCAGCTTCTTCACAATCTTCCCCTCATCCGTCGCCAGGTAAATGTCATATCCCGGGTATACCGCCCACACATATCCCTTGCTGCGATCCGCCGGCGGGGGACAGGCCCCTCCCGCCTCATGTGTCGACGCGTAGACGATGTGCCTGTTGTCCGGCAGAAAGTATCCGCAAGTCGTCCGCCCCTTCCCTGTCGACACCATGTGAGGATTACTTCCGTCAGCATTCATGATGTAAATCTGATCGCACTGCCCCCCGTCCCTCGTCGATTGGAAGATCAGCCGTTTCCCATCCGGCGACCAGTACGCTTCCGCGTTCTCACCCCCGTTCGTCAACTGCCGGATGTTCGCCAGCCGCTCCTGCGCCCCCGCAGCCGCGGCCACCACCATCAGCAAGAGCGCCGCACGCATCGCTCAACTCCGCCCTTCGAACAGATTCCGCCCCGCCACCAATGCCCGCATCTTCCCATCCGCGACGCTGCGTTGCAGCATCCAGAACCCGCAATCCGGATGAATGTACTTCACGCGCCCCGCGCCCAGCGCCCGCTCGGCGTGCTCAATCCGGCTCGCGATCAGATCCGCCGGCTCAATCCCGTTATCCTTGATATCCACCACGCCCAGCCCCAGCCCGATCTTCGGATCGAGATCGCGGAATGCGTGGATCTCCTCCTGCCCCCGACGTGCGAATTCCAGCACCAGGTGATCCACCTTCAGCCCGTTCAAAAACGGCATCAGATCCCGCCAGAATCCTTTTTGAATCGTCTGCCCTCCGTAGTTCCCAAAACAAATGTGCACCGCCCGCGTGCCCCGCACCCCCTCCAGCACGTGGTTGATCGCCTCCAATGCCCATTCCCGGTCCTCGGGGTGACCGCTGATATTCGCCTCGTCGATCTGCACGATCTCCGCCCCGATCCGCTCCATCTGCGCCCGCAACACCCCGGCAATCGCCATCGCCACCTTCTCGCGGCTCCCGTAGTAGCGGTCCGTCAGCACCTTCGTCAGCATGTGCGGACCCGTGCAGGTGAACTTCAACGCCTTCCCCGTCAATCCCTTCGTGAATTCATAATCCCGCGGCAGGTTCAATACCCCTTCTCCGATCGGTCCCGTCACGATCCCCGCCGGATCGGTCCGGTACGTCAACCCCGCGTCCTTTCGGAATTGATCAATGTCTGAAACCGAAAACCGCGAACGGATCCCCTCCATCCGCGTCACGAAGTAATCAATCATCCCGTTCGTTTCCGGATGGGACGGATCAAAACGGTTCAGCTCCCCGTCCGCGATCACATCGATCCCGGCAAGTTCCTGCGTCTTCAGGACAACCATCACGGCGTCCCGCAGCGTAAGCCGGCTGGTCGCTCCAAACAGCCAGTTGGGCGTGGGGTAGCTCCCCACCACGGTGGTAAGAATCGGCATAACACTCGATCTTACCAGCCGCTGCTCCACATGTGCCTTCTTCTCCCTTGCGCAACCACCCATCCTCCCCCCGGGTTCAAGCTATGATGAGTAAGCCCGCATGAGGTCTCTCCGCTTCGTCCCCCTCGCCGCACTGGCGTGTGTTCCCCTCTATGCGCAGGACGTCGGCCAGGGAGCCGCCCCCGGCATCGCCCAGAAATTCGTCAACGCATTCTACCGGAACAGCTTCAATACCCTCGTCGCGTTGCCCGCCGCCGGAAACGTCAAGTCGTTCGGTGGCACGGGCTTCGTCCAGGAGTTCAATGGCGCAAAGTCCTCCGCCGTCTTCGCCCTCGTCAAAGCCAACTCGAGCCTCGCCCTGGCCGACGACGTCTACCAGATGTACCCGGCCATGTACAGCTATTTCAACAGCGTCGGCGTCAACAACGCCGGTTTCCCCGCCATGGACCCGGGCACCTGCGCCGTAAGCGCCGATCCCCCCGGCCCCGTCTGCATCTTCCAACTCTTCACCAAAAACTACGCCCTCTTCGCCTACCCCGCCACCCTGACCGCGGCCAATTCCACCGCCAACTTCACCGTCCGCGATCCCTTCTACACCCGCTGGACCGCCCTCGGAGGCGTCCTCGGCCCCGGTCCCGCCGTCTCCGCCGAAGCCAGCGTGACCGGAAAAACCGGCGCCACCGCCGTCTCCCAGCAATACCTCGCCGCCGCCCTCTACAACATCACTTCCGGGGCCGCCACCGGCAAGGTCTTCGCCGTCACCGGCAAAATCTACACCCTCTATGCCGCCAACGGGCTCGATTCCGGCTCCCTCGGCCTCCCCTTGAGCGAGGAACTCCTGGTAAGCGGCGGCAAAACACGCCAGGCCTTCGAAGGCGGCAGCGTCGAACTGGCTCCAGGCGCAGACCCCGTCATTCGCCCCGCTGTCGGCGGCGTCTTCCTCAGCATTGCCACCAGCTCCGTCACCCGCATGAACATCGGGGACACCCTCCGGATCACCGCCAACGTCTTCGCCACCACCGGAGGCGATCTGCCCGATCGCGACGTCACCTGGGTCACCTCCAACGGCCGCGTCGTCACCGTCACCCCCAATGGCCACACCGCCACGCTCCGCGCCGTCGGCGGCGGTACGGCCGTCATCACCGCCGTCAGCGAAGGCAAACTCAGCCCTGCTCTCACCATCTTCGTCGCCGCCCCCTGCTGCCAGATCGGCGAAGGCGCGCCTACCTTCGCCATCCAGCAGGCCTTCCAGGATACCGTCAATCGATTCCGCCTCAGCATCAAACTCCCCGCCGCCAACCCCGTCCGCCGCGCCGGCCTCGGCTATGTGCAGGACCTCCAAAGCGCCGACGGAGCCACACGCTACCTCCTCTGCCGTTCGGACCGTTCCCCCGGCGTCTTCCTCGTCACCGGCGACCTTCTCAAAGCCTACGACGCCCAAGGCGGCCCCGCAGGACCCCTCGGCTACCCCACCTCCGACGCCACCGCCACCGGACGCCAGCCCTTCGAGGGAGCCACACTCGCCGGCTCTCCCCCGCAAATGGTGAGCGGCGTCATCCTCCAGCGCTGGGATGCCCTTGGCCTCGAAACGGGCGCGCTGGGCCCTCCTGCCGCCGCCGCCGTCAACTACCTCAGCTTCACCGGTTCCACCGGAACCGGCCAGCTCTTCCGCGATGGCTTCCTCTTCCAAACCCGCACCGGCCCGCTCGTCTCCAACCGCGCCATCCTCATGCGCGGCCTCTTTCTCACCCGCTACTTGGCTCTCAACGGACCGGATGGCAGCGCCGGGTTCCCTCTCTCCGATGAGTACACCTCCAACGGTCTCCTCGTGCAGGATTGCGAGGGCGGGCAGCTTCGCCGCCGCGCCGACGGCTCCGATGCCGATTTCCTCTCCCGCGAGCGCAACCCGCAAGTCAGCGTCTCCCCCTCCCGCGTCACTGCCGGCGGACGGCTGCGATTCATCGCCGGCGGCTTCAGCCCCGGCGCAAGCCTCCACATCTCCTTCTCCCAAGCCGGTCTCACCGATTTCGACGTCCAGACCCAAAACGGCTCCTACACCTGGGAATCTCCCGTCCCCGTCACCGCCAAAACCGCCGCGGCCCTCGTCTCCGCCCGCGAAAATGGATCCGGCATACAGGTAGCCGCTTCCTACACCATCACCGCCCTCGCCGACGCCACCCTCCGGATTTCGAAAGTCAGCGGAGACACCCAAACCGGACTCCCTGGAGCCCGTCTTGTCAACCCCATCATCGTCTCCTTGCAGGACGATCAGGGCGTGCCGCTTTCCGGCATCCCCGTCCGGTTCGCCGCCTCCCCGGGCGCTTCCATCGTCTCCTCCAGTTCAGCCACCGATGACACAGGAATGGCATCCGCCTCCGTTCGCCTCCAGGGCTCGGATGGCATCGCCCTCTTCACCGCCGAAGCCGCGGGCAAAGTGGTCACCTTCAGCGCCCGTGTCGCCGGCAGTTCCCTCACCGGATTCCCCAAACAGACCCGCTCCGGCGCCGCCTGGTCCGCCCGGGAAAACCTCCTCGCCGCCGCGTCTTCCATCCTTCGCTATCACCAAACCCGAAATGAGATGTCCTCCTCGCTTGGCCTCGCTGACCCCTCCACTCTCTCTTCCTACCTCCAGAGCTTTTGTGTCCTCGACACTTCCGGCGGCCAGATCTGCGACGGTTTCCTCTCCTTCGCCCCGAACCTCGAACAGCTCCCGAATCTGCTTCGCCTCAAGGATTTTACCGGCAACAACCTTGATCTGGAAATCGTCTCGAGCGAGGACACGGCTATCCGCGATCTGCTCGCCCAGGGCTCCCCGGTCCTGGTCACCCTCGTCCTCTCCGATGCGGCGGGCGTCTTTGGTTCCCACTTCGTCGTGGTGACCGGCATCGCCGGCGACGGAGGCATCCTCATCCAGGACCCCGAACCCCTCTGGAATCGCCCCCGCCTCGCCGATTACACCACCGGATTCACTGCCTCCGGCCAACAGATTGCCGCCTCCGTTCGCAGCGCCCTGCGCCTCGTCCCCCGTTCCCCCAGCCCCACCGGATTCCTCGTCACCTCCTACGGAGCCTCCGTCTCCGTAACCTCCCAATCCGGCGAATGCGGAGCCGATCTCGCCCTGCCCCTCACCGGCACGGACGGTACCCGCCCCTCCGCCGATGCCCATCTTTATTATTGTGCCGGCCTCGACCGCAATCAGATCGTCCGTCTCTCAGCCCCTAAGCCCTACCCCGCGCTGTTCACGGACCTCGCCAATCCCGGCGCGAAATCCGACCTCTCCCGCAACGGGGACGCCGCATTCGCCGCCACCCGCCCGGCTTCTCAATGGCAGGCCGGCCCCGTCCGGATCTCCGCTGACCCGTCCGCTATCGTCAACGCCGCCACCTTCACCCCAGGCTTGGCGCCAGGCGCCCTCGCAGCCGTCTTCGGAACCGGACTCTCCTCCTCCGCTTCCCCCGCCTCCGCCGATGTGGCCTCCGCCGATGTGGCCCCCGCCGATGTGGCCTCCGCCGATGTGGCCTCCGCCGATGTGGATGGTGTAGACGCGGCGGTCCCCTTGGCCACCGAATTCCGCCTCAACATCGTCATCCCCAACGAAACACCTCCCGGCGGCCACCAGTTGCATCTGCGCTCCGCCTACGGCGAACTCCAACTCCCCATCACCGTCAGTGAACTCGCCCCCGCCATCTTTGTCGATTCCGTTACGGGCCGCCCTGCCGTCTTCAACGCGCCCGGCAACCAGCAGAATGGGCCATCGAGCCCCGCCGCCCGCGGCAGCGCCATTACCATCTACGCCACCGGACTCGGCGCATCCGCCGCTCGCGGCAGCGCCCTCCAAACCGTTGCCCCGGTTACCGTCGTCCTCCTCGGCGAGCAATATCCCGCCTCGTTTGCCGGCCCCGTCTCGAGCCTCCCGGGTGTTTACATAGTGAACCTCGACATCCCCGCCGCTGCCGCCCCCGGCCTGGATCAGCCCCTTACCCTCCGCCAAGGTGGATTGGACTCCAACTCAATCAAGGTTTCCCTTCGCTAATATGAAGAAAAATGTTGACTCGCGGGGGCTTGCCATGATTAAATCACATGTTGACCGCTGGATCTGCTGTTGGAGCGTGCCTGCTCGTTGTCCCCGGGGTGTAGTTTGCTCCTTGACTTGGACTTGCGAGTAGTGGTATGAAATGAGAGTATTTGCGTCATTGCATCATAGCGGCATTCACAGCATGAATCCCGCGAGCACAAGATGACCGGCAAAAAGGTCAGGGGATCAAAGAGATTAGAGACGCACTTGATGGAAGGCGGAGCAGGAAGTGAGGAGATCGCGGGTGGATAGCACTACCGGAACCTTATCTATTGCCTCGTCGGCTGTCAAGCTAAACAAAAGAAGACCTTTTAGGCACAGGTTGAAAGAGAAATTCCATCAATTCCAGTTCAACTTCTACAAGGAGAGGGAAATGTCAGATTTTCGCAAGCTGTTACTTGCGTTCGTTG
>JADLBD010000204.1 GCA_020847975.1 Bryobacterales bacterium
ACCAGCACGAATGGCAGCCCGCCTCCGTCACCGAAAGCCATCTCCTCACCGAAATGGTCAACTCCTGCTGGCGCCTCCGCCGCATCTGGTCCATCGAAACCGCCCTCATCGACTCGGAAATGTTCACCCACAAAGACGACTTCGATGCTGCCTGGTCCCACCACCACCCAGCCATGCGCGCCATGGACGCCATGACCGTCGTCCTCGCCGAAAGCCCCGTGATGCTCGAAACGCTCCAGCGCTACGAAACCCGCTACGACCGGCTCTACCGCTCCTCCATGGACCAGCTCCTCAAACTCCGCCGCCTCCGCCATGCCCCCGAGATCGCTCCCACTCTCCCCGCGCCCCATCCCCACCCGGAAGCCGCCCCGGAACCCGTCGAGTCCGCCCCGCCGGCCGCCCCCGCCGGCTGGCTTACCCGCCTCCTCGCAATCTTGTTCCCCTTCCTCGCCATCCTCCTGAAGAAAACCCCAAAATCCCCGAAATCCGTCCAAAAACGCAGCCACCTGCCAAGCAAACCGATCTCTCTCGCCGAAGAGTTCTACTGGACATTCGAATTCCCCGAATTT
The DNA here is from genome assembly GCA_020847975.1 of Bryobacterales bacterium. Taxonomy (GTDB): domain Bacteria; phylum Acidobacteriota; class Terriglobia; order Bryobacterales; family Bryobacteraceae; genus CADEFT01. Next base: position 570 of record JADLBD010000204.1, read on the forward strand.
TTCACCTGGCTCTCCTCTTTCATCTCGAAAACAGCCGCTCCCGCCCCCGAAACGCCGCCTCAGAATGAATAGACTTCCCTTATGATGGACAACCCATCCGTGAACCTCGCCTCGGCGATCCTCGTCCTCCCCGGCGCCGCCGCGAAAGTGGTATCCAGGGTAAGTTAAGGTCTATAGCATTGTGCGCCATCAACTTTTCTCCACTCTCGCGCGTCTCAACAGAGTGATCCGGATTCTGATGACGGTCTGCCTTGCAGCCCTGCCCGTTGCCGCAACCGTGCCACTCAGTTGCGCGGGAAGTGCCATCCTGGGAACCTTCCAGGTTTCGGTGCGCCCTTTTTCTCCAGGCCCTCCTCTGCCGCTCAAATCCCTATCCGCCATTCCCGCGGGCTCGCGCCTCATTTGGAATCCTCTTCGCCTGCCCCCGCAGGCCTCCACCAGCGGGGAAGTCGCCGCCGTCCTCGTCTCGGCATCCACCGGCGATCTCGTCACCCTCGAGCCGCGGAAAGCTGCTGCACGCGCCGAATGGCAGCTTCTCGACCGTCCCCAGGTCATCGCCCTCATCTACGGGCCCCAGGGCCTGAGTGAGGGCAAAATCAAATCGTTGGTCAGTCGCAATCGCGACCTGGTGAGACAACTCGCGGACTATGCCGACCAAAGCTCCCAAGTGGAGTCCCTGGTCCAGGCGCTCGCCGATGCCCAGCAATCCGGCGGCGGCGCCGATGCCGTGCTCAGGGGATTCTCCGCTCAGTATGGCCTCACCCCGCAGAAATTGGACACCAAAGCGCCAACGGACCAGCAGGCGGCGCTGCTCCTGAAGGCGTTGCTCCCGGCCGCCGGCGCCTATGACCCCCTCGCCAACCGCACTTCCCAGGTCCAGCAATCGGGCGGCCTCGCTGCCTCCGTGGCCGGAATGTTCTTTGGCAATCCCGTCGGTCTCGCCGTGGGCGGCGCAGCCCTTCTCCAGAATCTCAAGACCGCCTTGTTTCCCGATACCGAGTTTCGCTCGGCGTTCGCCCAAACCGTCGGCAAGGACGGCATGGCGTTTTGCACCAAGAGTCTCGCGCCGAAGTCCAAAACTCGCACCGCCTATCTCTGGGCATACCGCGTTCCGGATGCGAAAAAGCCCACCCTATCCCTCGCCGGCGCTCCGCACCTTCCCATTCGTTCGAAATCGAAGCTCCCTCTGCAACATGGAACCGCCTCAATAGCAAAAGAACTCGACCGTGCCCGTGACTGGCGCTTGACGCCCGCCTCAGGTGGTCCTTCCATTCCTGTCGATGTCAAACCCGCCTCCGCGGACTCCCTGGAAATCGATCTTTCCAAAGCGGACACACCCGCCGGTGACTACCATCTGTCTGCCTCCTGGGATTGGGAGCCGCTGCCCGTCGCCGGAACCCTCCACCTGCACCCATACGGAGACTTCGCCCAGGTCACCCTCCCCCGAGGTGAGCCGGACAAACTCCTCGAGGGCTCCGGGAAGGTCGCCGTCGAGTTGTCCGGGGCCGACTTCCAGTTCGTCGAAAACGTCGCGCTCGAATCTTCAGCCCAGGATGCCAAACCGGAAGTCGTTCCCTTCACCCTCCCCAAGGGCAAGCGCGCCGGTCCGCAGCACTCCCTCACCGTGAACATCGACACGGCCAGGCAGGGAGCCTATCGCCTGGTGCTCACGCAATCCGACGGCGTGGCGCACAAAATCCCCCTCATCATCCTGCCCCCGAATCCCAAACTCTCCAATCTCCCCATTCGCCTCAACATGGGCGAAACGCGCCAGGGAATTCGCCTCCTGGGAAGCGGCTTGGACCGGATCGAAGCCGCCTCCTCGGACGCGGGGGAAATCACGGGAGCCCCCGCCGCTCACCACTGGTCCGGCCACATTCAACTCAAAGCCGGCGTGGGCAAAGATCAGCGCTTCCCCCTGCTGCTGAAAGTCAAAGGCCTCCAGGATCCCTTCACCGTGCCCGACGCCATCGAAATCGTCGGGCCGCGGCCGAGAATTCTGTCTGTCCGCAAGTCGCTCGCGGACACTCCGGGAATTGAAATCGCGGCGGATGAGTTGCCGGCCGGTACCCCGGCAGGATTGGTGCTGCAAGTGCAAGCCTCGCACGATGCCATCCGCCCGCGGCTGGAACTCGGTTGCGAAACCGGAGCGCTCCGCAAGGCGTTGACACTCTCCCCAAGCGAGCCCTCCGGCGGAGCCAGCCTCACCTTCGCCGGTCCGGGAGTGCTGTATCTCTCCGTGGACCCCGGCGCCGTCGGCTACGCCGGATGCCGCATGGCCGCTACCGTGATCCACGATCCGGAGGGCCGCTCGGATCGCTTCGTTCTCGGCCGCGTCATTCGCGTTCCCCGGCTCGACAAGTTCACACTCACCAACGAGAAGGTTGGCGATTCGAGCTATGCCGGCATCCTCGAAGGCAGCGATCTCGATGTGATCGAAAAGACCGGGTGGGACGCCGAACATGGCGTGCCGGTGGAATCCATTCCTACCCCGGTTCCCACCGACCCTGGGCGCCAGACAGTGCGTATTGTCTTGCCTTGGCCTGCCCCTGGGCCCCACGCCCTCTTATATGTTTGGCTCCGTGGAGAAACCCAGGGACGCAAGACCTCCGTCGCCTATTGAATCGCCTCCCGGGGAATGCTCCCCGTCCGCCGGTAAGCAAGGCAGAAGGCCGGCGGAATAAGAAAAATCGTAAATACCACCGACACGCTGAGACCGCCGATCAGCGCTCGCGCCAGCGGCGCGTAGGACTCGCTGCCCTCTCCCAACTTCAAAGCCATGGGCAGCAGACCGATGATCGTAGCCAGCGATGTCATCAGGATCGGCCGCAAACGTACACGGCACGATTCCACCACGGCGTCTTCGACGCTTCTCCCTTCCACTCTCAGGTGATGGGCGAATTCGACAATCAGGATGCTGTTCGACATCGCGATGCCCGCGAGCATCACAACGCCCATGAGCGACATGACATTCAAAGTTGTGTTGGTGAGGACAAGGGTCGCCAGAACGCCGGTAATACCCGGGGGAAGCGCCAGAAGAATAATGAACGGATCGCTGAAGGACCGGAATTGCGCCACCAGGATGAGGTAGAGCAGGACGACAGACAGGATGAGACCGGCTGCGAAGCTCTTGAATGATGCGTTCATCGCCTCCGCACTGCCGCGGACGGCTACATTCACGTTCGAGGGAACTTCCAGACCGTCGATCACCCGCTGCACATAATCCGCCGCGGCGCCCAGGTTTTCCGTGGCCGGCCGGGCATAGATGTCGAGCTTGCGCCGGATCTGGTAGTGGTCTACCTCGGTCGGCGCTTGAATGCGTTCGATATTGGCGATCATATCGAGGCGCGTCGGCGCGCTGATGCCGTCAGCATGAAGAGGAATGGCCTTTAAGTCCTGAATGGAACGGATCTGGGCTTCCGGGTATTGCACGGTGAGGAAGTAGTTGTTTCCGTTGCGCGGGTCGATCCAAAGATTGGGGGCAATCATCTGGTTCGAAGTCAGAGAAGTAATGACGTTCGTCAGCACCTCCCGTTCGCTTAAGCCGAGCTTGGCGGCGTGCAATCTGTCAACGTCAATTCGTAGTGAAGGGTAATCGAGATCCTGGGGCATGAACACGTCGGCGATGTCGGGTGACATCCTCAACCTCCCGGCGATCTCCTGGGCGACTTTGTTGTCAGCTTCCAGATTTGCTCCTATCACTTGGACATCGATCGGGGCCGGAGCGCCCATGCTGACGACAGCCTCCACCAGGCTGCCCGTCGAGAAGAACGTTGTCATCTCCGGCATCTCCCCGGAAAGCCGTTTCTTGATCCGGCTAATGTACTCATAACTGCCGGTGCGATGCTCAGGCTTCAGGCCAACCTGCACGAAGCCCGTGTGCATCGCGGCGTTTGGCGAGTAAACAGCCGAAAAACCGTTATCGACGCCGATGTTGTCAATGATCACGTCGAGGTCTTCCGGCGGAACCGTCTCCTTCACCAACGCCTCAAGCCGCGCAACCTTGGCCTCCGTAACCGCAAGCCGGGTTCCCGACGGCGCTTTGAAGGTAATCACGAACTGTCCGGCATCCGTCTGCGGGAAATAAGCGAAGCCAAGTTGGTTATAGAGAAGCAGACTCGCGCCGAAGCCGGCAAAGAAGAGGAGCAAGACAATCACTGGAATGCGCAGGGTTCTTTGAACCAGCGCCTCATAACTCGCCAGCATGCGCTGAAATGCCGCGTTGAAACCACGGTTGAAGCGCGCTCCCCAACCGGCGGATTCTCCCTTGAGTGTCCGTGCTTCGCCGGCTTCGGTCTCACTCAGGTGCTCCGGATTGTCCAGGCGCAGGAACCGGGCGCAGAACAACGGAGCCACCGTCATCGCCACGAAGTACGAAGCGAAGAGAGAAACCACCACTGCCAGGCCCATTGCGGAGAACAGGAACTTGCTCACGCCGGCCAGCAGCGTCACCGGAAAAAATACGACCGCGGTGGTCAGCGTCGACGCCAGCACCGGGAGGGCAACTTCCTTTCCGCCGCTCTCGGCTGCGACGCGCGGCGGTTCGCCCATCTCCAAATGGCGATAGATGTTTTCAAGAACCACCACGGAGTTATCGATGAGCCGCGACAGGGCGAGCGCGAGCCCTCCCAGAACCATGCTGTTGATCGAGGACCCGCCGAGTTGCAGAACAAAAAAGGTGGCGCAAACAGAGAGCGGGATCGAGAAAAATACGGCGACAGTGGCGCGCAGGCTTCCCAGGAACATCAGGATCATCAGACAGGTGAGCAACAGTCCGATCCCGCCTTCGTGCAGCAGCGTCTCGATGGCCGTGCGGACAAACCGCGATTGGTCGAACACGACATCGGTCTTCATCGCCGAAGGAACATCGACCAGGTGCGTCACCGTTTTGCGGACACCGTCGACGACAGCGATGGTGTTCGAATCGCCTCCCTGTTTCATCACCGGCAGGTAGACGGAGCGTTGGCCGTTCACATGCACGACGTTGTACTGGAGCGCGTGCGCATCCTTGAGTTCTCCGACGTCGGACATCAGGACCGGACTCGTCCCGCTCATCTTGATCGGATACTGGCCGGCGTTCTTGAGATTGAATTGCGCGTTTGAGTAGATGTTGTAGTCCAGGTTTCCGATCTGGACATCGCCGGCCGGAAGAATCACATTCGCCTGACTCAAACTCCGCACCACGTCCATGGGGCTGATTTGCCTCGCCTCCAGTTTGTGGGGGTCCACATAAAACTGAATCTGGCGCCACGGTCCTCCGAAGGGTTGCGGGATGGAGGCGCCGGGCACGCTTGCCAGTTGGTTCCGCACGAAGTTCTGGGCGATATCCTTCAGATTGCCGTCGGTCATCCCGCCCCCGTTGATGGCGACGAGACAGACAGGAAGGCTCGAGGCGTCGGACTTCAAGACCACCGGCGGCAGCGTTCCCGGCGGGAGGTCCTTCATGTCCGACACGGCGAGATTGGCGATTGTAGCCGCGTCGATGTCCGCGTTTGTGTTCGGTTGGAAGTAAATGCGAGTGATGCTCACGCCATTCAGCGACCGCGATTCGATATGGTCGATGCCGCTGGCAAACGTGAAAAACCGTTCCAGGTGATAGGTGATATCACCCTCGATTTGCTCCGGAGGCATTCCGGAATAGAACGTGGCGACCACCACGACGGGAATGTTCATCGCGGGGAACATGTCCACCGGCATCCGCACCACGGCGACGCCGCCGAGAATGGCGATGATCAGGCAGGAAACAATGATGAGGTAAGGCGTATTGATGGCGAATCGGGACATCGGCGCTCCTTCGTCTAGGGCACGGAATCGCTGGCGAGAGTGATGATCTTCGGCAAGACTTTGAGACCCTGTTTCAGCCCTGAGCGAGGTCCAACCACAACGTCGTCCCCCTCTTTCAGGCCGCCGGAACGGATCTCGACACGTCGCGCATCCTCGATTCCCAGACTCACCGGAATTACTTCGATCGCGCCCGCCGCCCCCACCGCGAGAACGCGCGCGGAAGTGCCGGAGCCGTCAATTGCTTCAGCCGGCACCGAAAGCACGTGGTTGCGCTGCTCGGTAATCAGGTCGACTTCGGCGTACATTCCGGGAACGAGTTCCAGGCCCGGATTGGGAACGTCCACTTCCGTTTGCATCGTTCGCGTCGCCTTGTCCACCTTGCCGGCAAAGCGCGCGACACGTCCTGGAAATGTCCGATTCAAAGCCGAAACGCGCACATCGACCGGCTTGCCGGAATGAATCAGGGGAACCGCGGATTCGGGAACCGGCAGCGCGAGCCGGAGAAGACTGTTCTGCGAAAGGCGTACCACAGGCATGGCCTGGGTCTGCGAAGCTGTGCCGGCCTGTATCAGGGATCCTGTGTTCGCATAGCGCTTGGTGACGACCCCGGCGAAAGGAGCGGATATCACCGCGTACTGGTAGAGCGTCTTGAGCCGCGCCTGTTCCGCTTCCGCGACGCGGATGCGCTGCTGGTTTGCCGTAATGCGGGACTTCGCGGCGGAAACCTGGGCCTCGGCCACCAGATCACGGGAGTGTGCCTCGTCCACTTCCTGCTGCGGCACAAGTCCGGGCTCACGTTTCGATACGTCGAGTATCCGCGTATAGGACAGGTGCGCTATGTCGTGGGCTGATCCGGCGCGCTGCAGTTCGTCCCGCACCGCCCCGAGTTCGGCATTCGCTTGCTCGATCGCCGCCGACGCACGTGTCAGGTCGTCCTGCATCTCCGGCATCTCGAGAACCGCCAGCACCTGCCCTTCGCGCACGCGGTCGCCGATGTCCACGTTGATCTGCCGGATATACCCCGATACTTTGGCCATGACGTCGACTTCCTGAAACGGCTCGAATTCGGCGGTCAGGGGCACCGAACTGGAAAGATCGGCAAGAGTAGCCTTCGCAACCGCGACCGTGGGCGGTTTGCTCGATGAATGCGGTGTTTGGGCGCCGCCGCGGGAACACGACGTCAGTCCGAATATCGAGAAACCAATTGCCAGGGCAGCTGCGAAGCTCCTCTGCCCCTTCGCCATTTTGCAATTCCGCTGCTGATGAATCATCGCAAAGCCCCCATCGTGTAATCGAGCGCCGCCCGCCGGATGAGATAGTCGTATTTGGCGGATGCGGAAGCGATCTCCGCGGAAGTCTGGTTCACTTGAGCCTGATTGAGTTCGACGATGCTGCCGAGCGCGCTGTCGTACCGGGCTTGCGCCAGCCGGAGAGCCTCGTTTGCCTCGGCGACCATGCGCGCGGTGACATCCAGCCGGCGGAAAGCGTCCGTTGCTTCAAGCCACGCCACGCGCACATCACGCGCGATCCCCACGGAGAGGTCCTGGACATCTTTGGAGGCCGCGGCGGCGCGCGATTCAGCCTCCTCGCGCCGGGCCTTGAACAGCCCTCCGTTCAGCACCGGGATATTGACGTTGATCCCTGCGCCGCTGTACGTTTCCTGAATCCGTTGATCCCGTACCGGGGCCACGCCGGCTACGACTGCCGCGGTGACCGCCGGGTTTCTGAGGCGCTTCTCGGCTTCGGCGAAACGCCCGAGGGCGTCGCGGTTCAACTGCAAGGCCAGCAGATCCGGCCGGCCCTTCAGCGCGCCCGCGATGAGGGCGTCCACATCGGGATCGAGCGGAGGCGGAAGAGGCTCGTCGAGGAGTGAAAATGGCTGGTCCCGATCGTATCCCATGGAGGCGGAAAGGCGCGCATGGCTCGCTTTGGCATCGTTCTCCGCCCGGAGCAGATCGAGTTCGGCCTGGGAGACATTGACCTCGGCAAACCTCACGTCAACGGACGACCGAAGGGCGCTTTGGGCGAGCGCGCTCACCTGGCGCTCAGTCACACGGCGCAGGTTGAGCGTCGCCTGGGCCACTTTGAGGACGGCTTCGGCTCCGAGAGCCGCGTAATAGGCCTGTTTGACTTCGATCAGGACCTGCGCCCGGATGTTGATCACGTTCTGGTTTTGAGATGCATTGCGCAGCTTCGCGGTCTGCTCAAGGCTCGATGTGCGGCCGAAATCCGTCAGCAGTTGATTTGCGGCGATGCCTGTGGCGCCGCGGCTGTAAAGGCTGGAGGTAGTGACGAAGCCGGCGGACAGAGTCGAGTTGTGCTCCGTACCCACGCCGGTGACATTCGCGGAAAGCGCCGGGTAATAGGCGGCCCGGACCTCATTGACCGCCGCCCTGCTCGCCTCCGCCGAAAATGTTGCGGAGGCAATTCGAGGGTGGTTCTGTAAGGCGATCTGCTGGGCTTGCGAGAGGGACATTGCGGCTGGGGTCTGCGCCCATACCGCAGTCGCGAATGTAACGCCCGCGTAAAATGCGCGGGCAATCGGCCCTCCACGCTTCATCGAGCCCTTCCGACGGCCGCCTTGAGGATGACGGTGTCGTGGGCTTCGATCATCCCGTCCGTGAGCAGTTCCATGAGGGATGGGATGAGCCGTTCGACGTTCTGAGCCACGTCAACAAACTCGATGCGCAGCGGCATGTGTTGCGCAGTGTCCGCTCCTCCCTCCTGGCTATGAATGCGATGGTGGTAGCCGAAACCTGCTTCCGGCCGCAGCAGCGTGGCTCCTGCGACGCCCTCCCGCAGAAGGAGCGCAAGGATCTCACGGCTCAGGTAATCGCTCTGGGAACTCGTGTCTTCGTTGAGGTGAATGGTGACCTTTTTGGCCGGGCCGGGCGCCAGCAGCATCGATCTTCTCCATTGCGCGCCGCGGACCTTGCGCGCCTATCCAGTTTTTTAACACCTGCGCGGCGCTTTTGCGCCTGATGATTTCCTGATACTTCCCTGACCATCCGCGTCAGAGAAGCGTCAGGAGTTTGACTGTTGCCATGGGAGCCGTTCCGGCCTTATAAAAGGAATCGTGCACATTCTCGTCGTCGAAGACGAGCTGAAGATGGCCAAGGCCCTCCGCGAGGGTTTGGAGGCGGACGACTACTCCGTGCAGGTGGCCCATACCGGCGAGGAAGGTTTTTATCTGATTCAGGCTGAGACCTTCGATCTGGTAATTCTCGACGTGATGCTGCCAGGGCACGACGGATTCGAGATTCTCAGCACCCTTCGTAAACGGGGCATCCGAACACCCGTGCTCCTGCTCACCTCACGGGATGCGATTGAGGACCGGGTGCGCGGGCTGGACACGGGAGCCGACGATTATCTGGTGAAGCCGTTTGCTTTTCCCGAACTGCTGGCGCGCCTGCGCGTCCTGCTCCGGAGAGGCAAGCAACCCGATGAAGGAGAGCGGCTTAGGCTGGCGGACTTGGAAATGGATGTGGCGCAGCGGTGGGTGTTGCGCGGCGGCCAACCGGTTGAGTTGACGCCGCGCGAGTTCGATCTGCTCCGGTATCTCTTCGTCAATCAGGGGCGCGTGGTTTCCCGGGAAATGCTGGCCCGCGATATCTGGAAGGAAACAGCCCGCCAGACCCCGCTCGACAATGTCATTGATGCGCAGGTGGCGCGACTCCGCCGCAAGCTGGATGGGCAGTTCGAGCGAAAGCTGCTCCACACCGTGCGCGGCGTGGGCTTCGTCCTGAGAGAGCAGGATGAATCCTGATGCGATTGCGGCCGCGCCATCTCCGGGCCCGCCTTACCCTCTGGTACGTGTCCGTGCTGGCAGCGCTGTTGATTTTCGCCTGGGTAGGCACCTGCGCGCTTCTGTTCTTCCAGATGCGGAACCAGATCGACAGTTTCTCCATTCAGGAAATCGAAACCGTTGAGGGACTTTTCTTCTTTGCGCCCGATGGCCGGCTCCAGTTGCGTGAAGATTACCACAATCATCCGCAGTCCAAGGAGGTAATTGACCGGTTCCTCGAAGTGCTGTCGCCTGGTGGCGCCGTTCTGCTCCGCAACGCAAAGCTGCGCGGACAGAGCCTGGGAGGAGGGCCTTTCCGCGGGGAAGGCGTAGGAGGCTATTCAGAGCGTTCCGATCGATTGCCGGATGGAACGCGCGTTCGCCTTGTAAGCAGGGTTCATTCGCTTGACGGGCGCCCGCTCCTGATCCGGCTGGCCCACAGCCAAGAACCGCTATTCTCGCGGCTGAGAGAATTGTCCGCGGCCTCTCTTGTCGTTTTGCCGCTGGTGCTTGGGATTGCAGGCTTCGCCGGCTATGGTCTCGCCCGCCGCGCGCTGAGTCCCATCGAGGAAATGGCACGGCGCGCACAGGAGATTACCCCGGACAGGCTGGATGCCCGCCTGCCAAACGAAAACAGCGAAGATGAACTGGGACAACTGGCCCGCGTCTTCAATCACACTCTGGCGCGCCTGGAAAAGGCTTTCGAACAACTTCGAAGGTTTACCTCCGACGCCTCCCATGAATTGAGAACGCCGCTGGCAATGATCCGCAGCGTCGGAGAAGTCGGACTACAGAGAGACGGGACGCGCGAGGAATATCGCGACATGGTCGGAAGCATGCTCGAGGAAGTCAACCGCCTCACGTCTTTGATCGACAATCTTCTGACGATCTCCCGCGCGGATTCCGGGCACATCCATCTTCATCCGGCTGTTATTCCTGTCATGGACTTAGCTCGCGAGGCCACAGGGCTGTTCGAGATTCTGATGGAGGAAAAATCGCAGCGCCTGGTTTTGGAAGGCGACGAACGTGCGCAGGTGGAAGGCGATCGCCTCTTCATGCGGCAGGCGTTCGTGAATATAGTCCACAATGCCGTGAAGTATTCCCCTGTCGGAGAAACCATTCTGGTCCGCGTCCGAAATGGGGACAACAGGGTTATTGTGGAGATTCAGGACCACGGTCCGGGCATTCCCTTCGAAGATCAGACCAGAGTGTTCGACCGCTTCTATCGCGTGGACAAGGCGCGTTGGAGAGAATCCGGCGGAGCGGGTCTTGGTCTGTCGATTGCAAAATGGGCCGTGGAAGCTCACGGGGGCGCTATCACGCTGAACTCGGAACCCAACGAGGGGTGCCTGTTTCGGATCACTTTGCCCGCGGTTCGTCCGCTCGAGCCAGTTGGGTGAGCACGAACACGCTTATCCCAGTTGTCCGCTCTCCCGTGCCGCCTGTCAGTTGTTCGCAGCAACCGGTTGCGGCGTCCCGGATTCGCCTGACGGTTCCGCCGCGGGCTTCTTCACCGGTTCTACGATACTGAATTTGTCCGGCGTAAATTCAACCGTACGGACCTGTCCGCGCGGACCCACGCTGCCGATGTCGGCCCCGTTGAAGCGAATATCCACACCCCCGGCATTACCCAACAGGATACGCGCCTTTTCGTTGGCTGCCGTCACCGCGGACTGGCCGGGCGCCAGAACCCGCTCCACGGTGACTTTCCCATCGGCCGTGATTCGCAGCCACGTCTCTTCCTTCGCCACCACCGTAAGAGAGATCTTTCCCGAGGCGATGTTCTCCACGGGAACCTGGGCCGGCGCCGGCGGCGTGGCGGATTGAGTGGAAGGCTGGGGAGGGGCGGAATCCACTTTCGCCAAGGGGGTAGTGGGTTGGGCCGCGGGGGGAGAGACGGTATCGGGTACCGGTACCCTTGGTTCCTCGACGGCCGCGGACTTCACCCTCTCCGCCTGGGGCGCGCTTGCCGAGGTGGAACTCAACTGGCTGCGCTGCCACAGCCAGAACACGGCTCCGCAGGCGACAATCACCGCCGCCAGCATCACGATGGATGCCGTGAGTTTCCGCGCCGTGAGCGCCGAGGCGGTGCCTTCCGGCAGGGGGTCCACCACATATTGTTTATCGGTCCACACCGGGCTGATGCCGGGGGTGCCAGGCGCGGGAGCGCCCTCCTGGGAGCCGAAGATTTCTATAGGCGCCGCTTGCTTTTGCAGCAAATCCTGAAGCTCGGGCGTGTTAATTCCAAGCTTTTCAGCGTATTGCGTGGTGAAACTGCGCGCGAAGAAACGGCCCGGCAGGCTTTCAAAATCGTCTCGCTCCAGGGCTTCCAGGTACTGTTGTTTGATTCTTGTCTGGTCCGCGATGTTGGCCAGACTCAGGTTCTGGCGCTCGCGCTCACGGCGCAAAATCTCCCCGACGGAAGCCATAAAACGTGGCAGGCCTTTCCTAACCAGATATAATACAACAGTCCGTGCAAGTACAACATGGAGAGACGCTTTCCGTCATTGTCGTCAACTGGAACCGGAAGGAACTGCTGAGAGCCTGTCTCGTTTCCCTGCTAAGCCAGCAGGGAGCTCAGATAGAAATCATTGTCGTGGACAATGGGTCCTCGGATGGTTCGGTGGAGATGCTGGAGCGGGAGTTCCGCTCTGTGAAGGTGATTGGAAACACGGTTAACCGGGGATTCTGCGCCGCCAACAATCAGGGGATCGCGGCGGCTTCGGGCGAATTCATCGCCTTGTTGAATAATGATGCCGAGGCCTGTCCAAACTGGCTGTGGGAGCTTCGCCGTGTTTTCGACGGCGCTCAGGACATAGGGATGGCCGCATCCAAAGTACTGGTATGGGAGGATCCGCGGCGCATCGACAAGGTTGGCCACCTGATTTACCTCGACGGCCAGAACCGCGGCAGGGGGTCGGGGGAGCTTGACACCGGCCAGTACGATACCATGGAGGAGATTCTGTGGCCCGACGGCTGTGCCGCCATGTACCGGCGCAGCATGCTCGAACAGATTGGAGGTTTTGACGAGGACTTCTTCGCCTATGCCGACGATGCGGAACTGGGGTTACGCGCTCGCATTGCGGGCTGGCGCTGTTTCCATGCACCCGCGGCAGTGGTGCGGCATCATCGCGGCGCCACGCTCGGGGTTCGATCCCTGCGCCGGGTGGAACTGATTGAGCGCAATCGTATTCTTCTGGCGGCGAAACTCTTCCCTTGGAGCCTGCTATGGCTAAACGGCGTGTTCTACCTGGCAAGGCTGGCGGCCGGCGCGTGGGCAGCGCTGAAGGGCAAGGGAGAAATCTCACGCTTCCCGGGATGGACCAGCAAGATTCGGGTGGCCTTGGCGATGCTCAAAGGAGACTGGGAAGCGGCGCGTATGCTTCCGAAGATCCTGCGGAAGCGCCGCGAGGTCGCGAGGATTCGCAAACTGACGGCGGCAGAGTTACGGCGTCTTCTCTGGAACAACCGCATATCGCTGAAGACCCTGAGTCAGGAATCGGTTTAGACGGCGGCGCGATCGTGGCGGGCATCTGTCCAGCCTGCGGCCATCACGTCATGCGAACGGTTCTTCAAGGTTCCGACCGGCTGTACCACACCACTCCGAAGTTGTTTTCCGTCGTGCAGTGCGGGCAGTGCGGATTGATGCGACTGCGTCCGTGGCCCACTCCAGCGGAGTTGTACCGGTACTATCCCGAGGATTACTGGTTTGTCCCGGAGGAGGGCACTTCCGGCAAGCTGGCTGAGACTTACCGCCGGCTCGTGCTCAGTGACCATGTCCGCTTTGTCATGCGCGCGCTTGCGGAATCCGGGGAAAACGGCGTGGTTGTGGATGTTGGCTGTGGAGGCGGCCTGTTCCTGCGTATGCTGGCCGAACGCGGTGTCCGGGTAGCCGGGCTGGACTTCGCCCTGTCGGCCGCCACGGCTGCCTGGCAGGCCAACGGCGTCGCGGCGGTCTGCGGCAGTCTCGGCCGCTCGCCTATCGCGCCGGAAAGTTGCGCAGCCGTCACCATGTTCCACGTCCTGGAGCATCTCTATGACCCGGCTGCCTACCTGGACGAAGCGCGTAAGATCCTCAAGCCGAATGGACGCCTGATCGTGCAGGTGCCCAACGCCGATTGCTGGCAGTTCCTTCTCTTTGGGGAGCATTGGAACGGCGTCGATATTCCTCGCCATCTGATCCACTTCCGCACGCGGGACCTTCAAATGCTGCTCGAGGATTGCGGGTTTGAGATCTTGCGGCAAAAGCACTTTTCCTGGCGTGACAACCCGGCCGGCCTGGCCACGACGCTGGCGCCTTCTCTCGACCCGATGGCGCGCCGCATTCGCCGTCTTCCGGAATCGGGGCGCGAGCGGCTGCTCAAGGACCTGGTCTACTTCGGCCTGGTGGTGGTCTCCTGGCCGCTCACGCTGCTGGAGGCAGCCTGCCGCCAGGGCGCAACCATCATGATGGAGGCGCGAAAGCGGAAGTGAGTTACGAACACCTGCGGAAGCGGCTCCCGCGTTTCCTCGATCGCTATTTGTGGCGCTTTGAGAATGAAATGGAGGACGCGGTGGCCGGCTTCGCCGCTTCGCTCTCGCCGGGGGCGCGGCTGCTCGATGCCGGCGCCGGGGAAGGGAAGTACCGCCACCTGTTCCCTCACACGCGCTACACGGGAGTGGATTTGGCGGTGGGCGATTCCGCCTGGAACTACACAGGGATCGATGTGCTCTGCGACCTGACGGCGCTTCCATTCGTTGCGGATTGCTTTGACGCCGCCATCAACATCGTCACGCTCGAACATGTACGGGATCCCGCGGGAGTGTTGAAGGAACTCGGCCGCACGCTGCGCCCGGGCGGGCGTTTACTGCTTGTCGCGCCGCAGGATTGGGAAGTGCACCAGGCGCCGAATGACTATTTCCGCTACACGCGTTATGGGGTTCGCCACCTGCTCGAGAGCGCGGGCTTCGCGGAGATTTCCGTCGAACCGGGCGGCGGGTATTTCCGTCTCATGGGACGGCGGATGTTGAACGGCATCCAGTTCTTCCGCGGGCTTTGGCGTATTCCCGCGGCTCTGTTGCTGGCTCCCGCCGGGCTCCTGTTTCCGCTCTTCGACGCCCTCGATCGCGAACGAAACTTCACTCTGGGTTATCTATGCACCGCCACCAAACGTTAGCCGCCTTCTTCGCCATGCTGCTTGCCGGGTCATGCTCCGCGGCCGATTTCAGCGGCCAGCGGGCTCTCGAAGCCACGCGCAAGGCTGTCGCTCTCGGGCAGCGTCCTCCGGGTTCGGCGGCGATCGCCAGGCTGCAGGCGATGATCCGCGCGGAGTTGAAAGCCCACGGCTGGGCGGTGTCCGAGGATGTGTTCACCGCGCGCACTCCAGTGGGACAGGTGACCATGCGCAACATCATCGGTAAACTTGCGGGATCGAGCGGGCGCTCGGTAGTATTTTCCGGGCATTACGACACGAAGGCGATTCCCGGTGTGAACTTCGTGGGCGCCAACGACGGCGGCGCCTCGACGGGGTGGCTGCTCGAGATGGCGCGGGTGCTGCCCGGTTTTCCGCGCAAGGATGACGTCTATCTTGTCTTCTTTGACGGCGAAGAGGCTTTCGGCGACTGGTCCGATACCAACGGTATCTACGGAAGCCGCCATCTTGCCGCCAAATGGAACAGCGACGGAACGCTGCTCCGAATCAAGGCGCTTTTCAACGTGGACATGATCGGAGATAAGGACCTGAAGATCGTCGAAGAGTTGAACTCCTCGGCCTCCTTGCGCAGACTCGTGCGCGCGACGGCGAACGATCTTGGCTACGGCAAGTACTTCCCCGAATTCGGCGGCGCGATCGAGGACGACCACATGCCGTTCGTCCGTCTCGGCGTTAACGCGATGGACCTGATCGACTTCGACTATGGCCCCGGGCACGCGTGGTGGCACACGGCGCAAGACACGATGGACAAGCTGAGCGCCCACAGTTTTCAAGTGGTGGGCGATGTGATGAGCGCAGTGTTTCAGCGGTTGGAGAAGTAGGCTCAGACGAGCATCTTCTTCACCACGCTGCCGCCGAGGTCTGTAAGGCGGTAATCGCGCCCCATGTGGCGGAAGGTGAGCCGCTCATGGTCGAAGCCAAGACAGCGCATGATGGTGGCCTGAAGGTCGTGGATGTGCACCTTGTCCTCGACAATGCTCAAGCCGAGTTCATCGGTCTGGCCGACTACCTGCCCTCCTTTCATGCCGCCGCCCGCGACCCACATCGTGTAGGCGAGCGGATGATGATCGCGGCCGGCGTTTTCGGGGTCCTGTGTATTGCGGATCTCCACCATGGGAGTGCGTCCGAATTCGCCGCCCCAGATGACCAGCGTGGAATCGAGCAGGCCAGTGCGCTTGAGGTCCTTCAACAGCGCGGCGGTGGGCTGGTCACTGATATCGCAGTTCCGCTTCAGCTTCTTGTTGAGATTGGTGTGGTCATCCCAGGAAGCGTGCATCATGAGGATGAAGCGGACACCGCGCTCGACCAGGCGCCGCGCGAGCAGGCAGTTGGTTCCGAACTGGTTGGTGGGCTCTTTGCCGACGCCGTACATCTCGAGGGTCTCTTTCGATTCCTTGGAGAAATCGAGCAGTTCCGGCGCCGACATCTGCATGCGGAAGGCGAGTTCGTAGGCGGCGATACGGCTGGCAATCTCGACATCGCCGGTCTTCTCGTAATGCTGCTGGTTGAGATCGCGCAGGGCGTCGAGTCCGGAGCGCTGGGTCTCTTTGGAAACGCCGTTCGGGTTCGAGAGGTAGAGGATCGGATCGCCCGCGTTGCGGAACATCGTGCCCTGGTAGTGCGAGGGCAGGAAGCCGCTCATGAAATTCGAGGCTCCGCCGCTGGTGCCGACTCCGCTCGAAAGCACGACGAAGCCCGGCAGGTTCTGCGATTCGTTTCCCAGGCCGTAAGTCACCCAGGCGCCCATTGTGGGGCGTCCGAATTGCGTGGATCCGGTCATCAGCAGCAACTGGCCGGGGTGGTGATTGAACGCCTCCGAGTACATCGAGCGCACCATGCAGATGTGGTCCGCGCAGGACGCGGTGTGGGGGATGTAGTCAGAGAATTCGATGCCGGACTGGCCGTAGGGCTTGAACGTGCGCGGGCTGGCCATTACCGCGGCGGTGGGCTTGATGAAGGCCAGTTGCAGGCCTTTGGTCATGGATGGCGGAAGCGGCTGGCCGTTCCATTTCGTAAGGCCGGGCTTCGGATCGAACAGATCCATCTGGCTGGGCCCGCCTTCCATGAACATGAAGATGACGTTCTTGGCCTTGCCGGGGAAGTGGGGTTTCTTGGGGGCGAGCGGATTCGGAGGGCCTTCCGAGCCCTGAAGCAGTTCCGCGAGGGCCATCATGCCGATGCCGCCGGCGCCGCGGGTGAGGAAGGACCGCCGGGATTGAATCAAGCGAAATTCTCGTTCTGTCATGATGGCTACTCCTTGGTGATGAACTCGTCGAGGTTGAGAAGGACACGGCTCACGCCCACCCATGCGGCCAGTTCGCGCGGGTCAAGGCCGGTGGAAGCAGCGGGCGCGAGTTTCGAGATGGTGTAACCTTCGCGGTCGAGGATGCCGAGTTGCTGGTCGTAGTAGCGCGCCAGGCGCTCGCGCTCCCTGGCGTCCGCTTTCCGTCCCAGGGTGAGGTCGAAGGCATAGTCGAGGCGTTCGGCAAAGGAGCCGTGTTTGGCGCGCAGCACTCGGGTAGCCAGCGATTGCGCGGCTTCGAAGAATACCGGGTCATTCAGCAGGTTCAGCGATTGAAGCGGTGTGTTCGAAGCGCGCCGGCGGCTGCAGGCGACGTTCGAATCGGGCGCGTCGAAGTTGATGAGTTGAGGATAGGGCGTAGTGCGCTGGAAGTGGATGTAGAGGCCGCGGCGATAGCGGTCGCGACCTTTGCTCTCTTTCCACTTGCTGCCGCCGTAGCCGAGTTCCGCCACTCCCGCCGGTTGCGGCGGCATCACCGAAGGTCCGCCGATGCGCGCATCGAGCAGACCGCTTGCCGAAAGTGTCGCGTCGCGGATGAGTTCCGCGGGAAGGCGGATGCGGGATTGCCGTGCGAGCAGCGAGTTGTCCGGGTCTTTGGTGAGCAGTTCGGGACGTGTATCGCTCGATTGACGGTAAGTGGCTGACGTGACGATCAGCCGGTGGAGTTTCTTCATGCTCCAGCCGTCATCCATGAAGCGTGTGGCGAGCCAATCGAGCAGTTCCGGGTGAGACGGCTTCTCGCCCGTGGTTCCGAAATCCTCGGAGGTGCGCACGATGCCGCGTCCGAACAACTCCTGCCAGGCGCGGTTCACGGTGACACGCGGCGTGAGCGGGTTGTTGCCGGCAACCAGCGACTCGGCGAGTTCCAGCCGTGTGGGCTTCCCGTTGCCCGGCAGCGGTGGAAGAATGTGCAGCCCGCCGGGCTCGACGGGCACACCCATGGCTTTGTAGTCGCCCTTGATGCGCGTGATGGAGCCGTGATAATCCGGTTCGGGCGCCATTGCCATGGCGAGAGTGAGCGGCGGGAGTTCCGCCTCGAGGGCCATGATCTTTTCCCGCGCTTCGCGGAGGCGGTCACGGATTTCCGGCTGGTGTCCGATGTCTGGTCCGGGCGTGGAGAGGAAATAATCGGTCAGGCGGCGCTGATCGCGAGGGGAGCGTGTCGAGGGGTCCGTCTTCAGTAACTTCTCGGCGCCGTCCACCATGGCGCGCATCGAGGTGATGGAGAAGTCCCATTCCAGGTTTTTGCCGGGGTTGGCGATGGCGAAGCGGAGCTTGTTTTCCCATTCCTTTTGAAGTTCGGGGACGTGATAGTAATCGAGGATATTGCCGCGCTGGCCCAGGTAATGGGGCATGGCGGCTTCGTAGCGCTCGCGTTCGCCGGCGAGCGGCGCTTCGATGGTGGTTTCATCGGCGGCGTCGAAGAAGGCGAAGAACTGATAGAACTCCTTGTTGGTGATGGGGTCGTACTTATGATCGTGGCACTGCGCGCAGCCGACGGTCAGGCCCAGCCAGGTGGTGCTCATGGTGTTGACCCGGTTGACCAACTGTTCGTAGCGCGCCTCGGCGCGGTCGACGCCGGCTTCACGATTGGTGAGAGTGTTTCGAAGGAAGCCCGTGGCCACCAACTGAGCGGTAGTGGGATGAGGAAGAAGATCGCCGGCGAGTTGGTCGATGGTGAACTCGGTGAACGGCATATCATTGTTGAGCGCGTTGATGACCCAGTTGCGGTAACGCCAGGCGAAGGGGCGCACCTGATCCTTCTCGTAGCCGTCGCTATCGGCGTAGTGGGCCAGGTCCAGCCAGGGACGGGCCCAGCGCTCGCCGTAATGTCTGGATTGGAGCAGGCGGCCGACGACGCGCTCATAGGCATCCGGCCGGGTATCGGAAAGGAAGGCGCTGACCTCTTCCGGAGTGGGCGGAAGACCCGTGAGATCGATGGTGACGCGCCGCAGCAGCGTCAGTTTGGGGGCTTCGGGGGACGGAGTGATTCCCTGTGATTCGAGCTTTGCGAGGATAAACGCGTCGATGGGGTTTCGCACCCAGGCTGCATTCTTTACCTTCGGAGGCGCCGGGCGGTGAACGGGAAGGAAGGACCAGTGTTCGAGCTTTACCGCGCCGGGATTGTAGCCAGCCGGGAACTTTGCTCCTTCGTCGATCCACGCTTTCAAGGTGGCGATTTCCTTTTCGGTGAGGGAGGCTCCGACGGGGGGCATGCGGAAACCGGGCTTGGCGCTGGAGACGCGCTCGATGAGCTTGCTGGCGGCACTGGAGCCGGGCGTGATGACGCGGAGGGCGGAGTCCGATTGATCGAGGCGCAGGCCGCTCATCTGCTGCTTAGCGCCGTGGCACATCTGGCAGCGGGTCTCGAGCAGCGGCGCCACGTCTTTGGAGAAATCGACGGAGGCATGTAAGAGGGGGACACATCCCAGCAGCATCCACAACCGAATCATGCCTGTTATTGTATCGCCCTTGTTATCCTGACAAATATGACTTTTTTGGTGGTTATGCTGGGCGTCTGTGTCTACGCGCAAGCCGCGGACCTGAGCGGCAAGTGGCTGGGCACGGTGACGGCAAGCGGCGTGGAACTGAGGCTGGCGCTGCACATCACCAAAAGCGATCAGGGCGGGTTCGGGGGAACGATGGACTCGCTCGATCAGAATGCAAACGGAATCCCGCTGGCGAATATCAAAGTAGAAGGAGACGCGGTCACCTTCGAAGTACCGCTGGTCAGGGCGTCTTTCGAAGGAAAGCTGGACGCGGCTGAGAAAGCGATTGCGGGCATTCTGCATCAGGGGCCGGCGAACATGGCGTTGACTTTCAAGCGAACGAACGCCATTCCTGTCCCCGCGCGTCCGCAGGAGCCGAAGAAGCCGTATCCCTACGATGAGGTGGAAGCGAGCTACGAGAATGCGGCGCAGAAGGTGCGGTTGGCGGGGACGCTGACTGTGCCGAAGGAAGGGAAGCCGGTTCCGGCGGTGCTTCTGATCAGCGGATCGGGGCCGCAGAACAGGGATGAAGAGTTGATGGGGCACAAGCCCTTCAAGCTGCTGGCCGATTACCTGACGCGGCGCGGGATTGCGGTGCTGCGGGTGGATGACCGCGGGATCGGCGGATCGAGCGGGAGCGTGATGAAATCGACGACGCTCGATTTTGCGACGGACGTGCTGGCGGGCATCGCGTATCTGAAGACACGGCCCGATGTGGACCCCGCGAGGATTGGGCTGCTCGGGCACAGCGAAGGGGCGGTCATCGCGCAGATTGCGGCGTCCGAGAGCAGGGACGTGAGCTTTATCGTGATGCTGGCGGGCACGGCGGTTCCCGGCGAGCAGGTGCTCTACGCGCAGAGCGAGGCGATCATGCGGGCGCAGGGCCTGAGTGAAATGATGATCGCCTCGAATCACGAGATGCAGAAGCGAATCTTCGAGGCGCTGCGCGCGCAGAAGGATGACCGGGCCGCCGCGGAGACGATCCAGGCGTTCGCCGGAGAGGTGGAGGCGCGGAGAGTGGCCAATCCCTGGTTCCGGCAGTTTCTCGAGTTGGATCCCGTCGCTTATCTTCGCAAGGTCACCTGCCCTGTGCTGGCGTTGGACGGGGACAAGGACACGCAGGTGCTGGCAAAGCAGAACCTGCCGGTGATCGCCAAGACGTTGGAAGAGGCCGGCAACCGGGACTACGCGATTGTCAAGCTGCCGCGATTGAACCACCTGTTCCAGACCGCGAACACCGGGCATCCGTCCGAGTACGCGAGAATAGAAGAGACGATGGCGCCGGTGGCGCTGGAATCGATTTCTCACTGGATTTTGATACATACCAATAAAGGCAACTGAATTTTCCATGTCGATATCTTTTTCTCCTTTGAATCCGCCGCGGCGGCTGTTGTTCGGCCCCGGTCCGACGATGGTGGAGCCGCGGGTTTACCAGGCGATGACGAAGCCGGTGGTGAGTCATCTGGATCCGTATTTCTTTGAGGTGGTGGAAGACTGCCGCAAACTGCTGCGGGCGGCTTTCGGGACGGCGAACGAGTTCACGCTGGCGATGTCGGGGACGGGCAGCGCCGGGATGCAGACGGCGGTGGCCAATTTTGTCGAGCCGGGGTCGAAGTATGCCGTGCTGGCGAACGGCTTTTTTTGCGACCGCCTGACGGAGATGGGGCGGCGGCAGGGGGCGAAGGTGGCGCGCCTCGAGAAGCCCTGGGGCGAGAGCTTCGAGGAAGCAGAGGCGGCGGAGTTCATCCGCAAGGAACGTCCGAACGTCGTGGCATTCGTGCAGGCGGAGACCTCGACCGGGGTATACCAGAGTTCGAAAACCATCTGCGAGGCGGCGCACGAAGTTGGCGCGCTGGTGATTGCGGATTGCGTAACGTCGCTGGGCGCGATGCCCGTGGATCTGGATGCGAACGGTATTGACATTGCTTACTCCTGTACGCAGAAGGGACTGAGTTGCCCTCCGGGGCTGGCGCCGGTGTCGGTGTCGGCGCGCGCGATGGACTGGCTTCGCAACAGGAAAACCACTCCCGCCGATTGGTATCTGGACCTGAAACTACTGGCGGATTACTACGAGGGAGCGCACCGCTACCACCATACGGCTCCCATCTCGCTGTTCTACGCCCTGAGGGAAGGGCTGCTCTCGATTGCCGGGGAGGGAATTGAGAAGCGGCAGATGCGGCACAGGAAAAGCCACGAAGCGTTTGTCGCGGGCTCCGGGGCGATGGGTCTCGAGATGCTGGTGAAGCCGGGACACCGCTTGTGGAATCTGAACACGCCGCGGGTGCCGGAAGGTATTGAGGACTTGAAAGTCCGGAAACGGCTGCTCGAGTGGGGCGACATCGAGATTCTGGGCGGATTCGGCCCGCTGGCGGGCAAGGTATTCCGCGTGGGCATCATGGGGCCGCTGGCGACGGAAGAGAACGTACTGCTGCTGGTCGAGGGCATGGAGAAGGCGCTGCGGGAAGAGGGCTTTTCTCCGAAGGGGAGCGGAGTGGAGGCGGTGAAGGCATACTACGCGGGGTAGATCCTCAGATCATTTCGCTGAGTAATTCCGGGCGCGGGTGGGGGATGACCACTTTGTTGACGAGCATCCCCTTGCGCCCGATGGCGCGGGCTCCGGCATCGACGGCGCTCGAAACAGCGGCGACGGTGCCGGTGCAGGTGGCGAACGCCTTGCCTCCGAGGGCCATGGCGAGGCGGACTTCGATGAGGCGGATGTTGGCGGTCTTGGCCATGGCGTCGGCTCCTTCGATGAGGGAGGCGACGGAGAAGGATTCGATGATGCCCAACGCCTCGAGATGTTCCACCTTGGTGAGACCGCTGATGGCTGGGAAGACGGATTCATGGACGTTGGGGATAAGGAACTTGTCGATGACGGAGAAGTCGCCGGAGGTGACTCCCGCGCCGACGGCGGATTCGACGGCAGCGACATCGCCGCGGACGAGGACCATATATTTGCCGGAACAGATGGTGCGGGCGAGGAGCAGTTCGACGTCCGCCGCTTTGAGCATGGCATCGGTTACTTGAAAGCCCGCGCCGATGCTGCTGAGCTCGATCATGCCGATGGAATTTCTTGCCGCCATATCTCGATTGCTTCCTTTGTGATGTGTTTCACCGTGCCGCCGATGCTGGAGTGCACGGTTGCCCCGAGGTCTTTATCGCCGACGCGGGCGATGGCTTGCGCGGCGCGGACTTTGGCGCCTTCCCGAACGATGGGAGAGGCAGGTTGGCCGGCATGCTGTTTGAGCTTGATGAGAACGCGCGAGGGCGCGGGCTCGATTGCGCCGAAGGGAGTCTCGCATTCGTAGTCCTCGACCTGAAGGCGCTGCCGGAGCATGGAGAGAGGGACGCGGCGGAACTCCTTCATGGGATGAACGCGGGGCGGGGTCTTCTGCACGAACTTGATCTGGGCGGCGCGGAGGCTGGTTTTGGCCTGGTCGCAAGCCTCTTTGGGGTATAGCTCTTCAGGACACGCATAGAGCGTGCAGATGCCGCAGGCGCAGCAGAGTTCGCCCCACTGATTCCAGTTGTTCGACCCGGTGAGGGTGAAGCCGAGGCTGCGCATGACCTTGTGCGGCTGGACTTCGTAGCCGAGGAGGAAGCGGGGGCAGAATTCGGTGCAGAAGGTGCATTGATCGCAGGCCGATTTGCCGATGCGGTTCATGGCCTCGAGAGGCCGGTCCTTGCGGGTGATGAGGTAGTGGCCGCGGGGTAAAACAATCAGGCCGCCGGTTGTTTTGGTGACGACGTCCTCGAGGTCAAAGGACAACGAGCCCATCATGATGCCGTTGACGAACAATCCGAAGTCAGGGACGGTGGCTCCGCCGGCATGCTCGATGAGTTCACGAAAGCTTGTGCCGACGGGGACCCAGAGGGACTGCGGATGGCGAACGGCTCCGGTGATGGTGAGGAATTTGCGGGTGACGGGGATGCCTGCTTTGGCCTGGCGGATGTTATAGAAGGTCTCGACGTTGTTGACGACGCAGCCGACCTGGAGGGGGATGCCGGCGGGAGGGATGAGGCGTCCGGTGGCGGAGTAGACCAATTCGTATTCGTCGCCGGACGGGTAGAAATCGCCAAGCAGGACCATCTCGATGCCGCGGGAGCGGGCTTCCGGTTCGATGGCGCGAATGGCGGCCTGATTCTTCTCCTTGAGACCGAACTTTCCTTTGGTTGCGCCGGTGGCTTCCATCATGAGGGACATGCCCTCGCAGATTTCGGCCGGATAGCGGCACATCAACTCGAAGTCCTTGTGCAGGAGGGGTTCGCATTCGGCTCCGTTGGCGAGGAGGTACTCGACTCGAGAGGCCGCTTTGACGCAAGTGGGGAAGCCCGCGCCGCCGGCGCCGACGACGCCCATTTCCTTGAGAAGTTCAGAGAGCATGAGGGGACTAGCCGTGTGTTTTGCGGAAGGCGGCAAGGCAGCGGGCGGCGGTGTCCATGGGTGGATAGTCACTGCCTTCCTGCTCGATGAGGTAGTACTCGATGCCGCCGCTTTTTTCGGCGGCTTCGAAGATCTTCTTCCACGGCGCGACGCCTTGGCCGAAGAGGACGCGGTAGCCTTTGCTCGAGTCGGAGGACCAGTCCTTGCAGTGCATGGAGACGATGCGGCCGGGGTGTTCGCGGATCCATTCGACGGGATCGGAGCCGGCCTCGATGCAGGTGCCGACGTCGAGTTGCAGGACGACATCCCTGGCGGTGTTCTGAGCGAGGACCTCCATGGGCCGGGTTCCGCTGATGGGGACAAATTCGGTCTTGTGGTTGTGATAGCCCGCGCGGAGGCCGGCGGATTTCATTTTTTCCGCGCCTTCATTGAGGCGCGCGGCCACGGCCTTCCAGCCATCGAGACCTTCGACCTTGCCGGAACTGGCCATGACGATGAGCCGGCTGCCGATGATGGAGTTGAGTTCAATGGCCTTGCCGATGTTGGCGGCATCGAAGTTTTTGGAGCTGTTGTGAGTGGAGTAGCAGCGGATTCCGAGATCATCGAGGAGTTTGCGGACTTCTTTGGCGTAGCCGGGGGTCCAATCGTAGTAAGGAGCGAAGAACTCGACGCCCTGATAGCCCATTTTGGCGACACCGCGCACGGTGCCCATGAGGTCCTTCTTCAACTCGTCGCGAACGGAGTAGAGTTCCAGGCCGACGGGGACCTTCTTCGAGCGGGCCATGGCCGCGGCAACGGCGGCGGAGCCAAGGAAAGAGCGGCGCGTGATGGAATGTAAGTGCCTCATCGTTAGCCAACCTAACACGGATCGCGTGAATCCCGCCACGGCGGAGATGCGCCGGGAGGAGGAGTGAGAGGGCCGGAGACGAAATACGTCAAAGCTGAGGGAGACAGGCCAGGAGGCCTGTTCAGACAGGCCAGGAGGCCTGTGCAGACAGGCCAGGAGGCCTGTTTCACCTTGATTTGCTAGCGCCAGTTCATGGCGAGATTGACGAACGTACGCACGGCGACGCCGCTGGGGCCTTTGGCGAGGAACGGCTTCGGGTCATCGAGCCAGGCGGTGCCGGCGATATCGAGGTGAATCCAGGGGGCGGGGTCAGCGAATTCCTTGAGGAACATGGCTGCGCTGACGGCTCCGCCCCACCGCCC
Organism: Bryobacterales bacterium; assembly: GCA_020847975.1. Classification (GTDB taxonomy): domain Bacteria; phylum Acidobacteriota; class Terriglobia; order Bryobacterales; family Bryobacteraceae; genus CADEFT01. The sequence goes on from JADLBD010000204.1 coordinate 25,714, forward strand.
GCCGATGTTGCCCATGTCGGCGAAGGCGCTCTTGAGGAGTTCCTTGTATTCGTCGTCGACGGGCATGGGCCACATCTTTTCACCTTCGGCGGTGGCGGAGGCGAGGAGATTGCCGCTGAAGGACTGGTCAGACGAGAAGACGCCGACGTTGATGTGGCCGAGGGCGACGACGATGGCTCCGGTCAACGTGGCGGCATCGACGAGATGGGTGCATCCGATACGCTTGGCGTATTCGAGGGCATCGGAGAGGATGAGGCGGCCTTCGGCGTCGGTATTGAGGACCTCGACTGTCTTTCCGGAGAGGGTGGTGACGATGTCGCCGGGGCGCTGCGCGCGGCTTCCGGGCATGTTTTCGACGGCGGGGACGATGGCGGTGACGGGGATGGGAGGCTTGAGTTGGGCGAGCGCGCGGATTGCGCCGAGGACCGCCGCCGAGCCGGCCATATCGTATTTCATTTTCTCCATGCCGTCGGCGGGCTTGATGGAGATTCCACCGGTATCGAAGGTGACGCCCTTGCCGACGAGGCCGAGGTTGACGGCTTGGGGTGAGGGGTTTTCCGGCTGGTAACGGATGACGATGAGAGCGGGCGGCTCCGCGCTGCCCTGAGCGACGCCGAGGAGCGCGCCCATGCCGAGCTGCTTCATGCGATCGGGGCCGAGCACCTCGCAATCGAGGCGGAATTCGGCGGCCATTTCCGTTGCGCGATTGGCGAGCAGCGTGGGTGTGAGGAGATTGGCCGGCTCATTGACGAGTTCGCGGGCGAAGTTCTGGCTTTCGGCGAGAATGCGGCCGCGGGCTGCTCCGGCGGCCACCTCCGAGGAGGCGCTGGCGACGAGGGAGAAGCTGTCGAGGGCGCCGTTCTTCTTTTCGCTCTTGTGGCGGTCGGGCTCGAAGTTGCCGAGGATGGCTCCTTCGACAGCGGCGGAAGCCATGGCGGCGGATTCGAGGTCGGCATCGAGCGCGAGGGCCATGTCCGCGCACTTTTTCGGTTTGAGGAAGCGGACGGCCGCTCCGGCGATCTTGCGCAGTTCCGCGGAGGTGAACTGGCTCTTGCTGCCGGCTCCGACGGCGAGGAGGCGCTGCGCCTGAAGCCCGGCGGGACGCGCGAGGAGCGCCATGTCGAGGAGTTTGCCGGTGAGTTCACCGCTGGAGGACAACTCACGGATCCATCCATTCGTGGCTTGGCCTGCTGCCGCGGCGGACGGGCCTTCCGCGTCTTCGAAGACCAAGACCACGAGGGCGGAAGCAGCGACCTGGTCCAACGGTTGATTGAGAACGTTAATATCCATGTGGAAGTCCAATTTTCCAGTCTAAACGAGAAGTGAGGATGAGGGCGCCTGTCTTCAGAATAGATTGTAGGGAATGGGAGGGTTGATCCGCGGGATTTGGCGCCGTTGAGGCGGGAGGCTTCGGCGCGAGTGAGTTTTCCTGGGGGTAGGGGGGCGGTGGCCTGGGGTTGGCCGGTTGGGAGGTTGTCCGGTATCCATAGTGCGCATGCAATCCCTTCTGGTGGTGATTGTTGCATGGGGTGGATGGGCGGCGGGGCTTGGAATTGTGGAAGTGGTTGATGGGGTGGGGTTTAGAAAAATGGACTTGCTTGTCACCGAGGGAGGGGCCGCTTCGGAAAGCGAACCGCACATCAGTTGAAGTCCGGGACCGCGCGGCAACGCCGGCCGGCTGCGCTGGAGCGCGAGAGTGGCGTGCCTGTCGATGATGCTGTCAGGAAACTGGGCTTGTGAGAAGCATTGAATTCGACCCTGGGTAGTTCCGGCCGTGTACGCTCATCGTAGCGGGAGATGCAGGCCGGGTGGGCTCGATGCGCCGTTGATGCGGAGTTGGATCTCGGGATTGGCGGGAGTGTTTTCGGGGAGCCAGAGGTTGATCTGGTAGAGGCCGGCGAACTGCGGGGCGGCGCCGGCGTAGCGGATGCGGTCGTTGGGGACGGGTGATCCATTGAGGAGAACCTGAAAATCGGGGCGGTGGAGGAGGGGAGCGGCTGCGCGGGCGAGTTGGCGGTAGGGAGTATCGGGGATGGTGGGGCCGAGTCCGGTGGCGTAGAGGACGATGTCCATTCCGGGGGCGGCTGGGGAGGCGTCGCTGATGATGGCGCCGTCGAGGCGGGTGGCGATGACGGTTTCGGGGTCGAGGGCGAAGAGACCTGGGGCGAGGGGGACCAGGCGGCACTCCACTTCGGGTCCCGCTCTTGCGTCGAGGGAGACGAGAATCCTGACGCTCGGTTTGTTTTGGAGGTTGCCGGGCACGAGGAAGTTGATCTGGGTTGGGGAGACGTACCAGATGGGGGCGGCAAGGCCGTCGACGAGGACGCGGACTCCAGTGCCGGGAAGGACAGTGGGCAGGAGGCCGCCGTCGAGGTCGGTTGATGCGATGGCGCGTTTGGTGTAGGCCAACTCCTTGCCGTAGATGGAAGCGAACGCGTTGGGAGCGAGGATGGGGAGCCCTGTGGCGGCGTGTACCACGGTGGCGGCCGAATATTGGGGCGCGAAGCGCTCGCCGCAGCAGAAGGCGAGCCAGAAGAAGATCCACGGGAGCACTACACAAAGAAGGTGGGCTTGGAGGGCCCACCTTCTCAGGGGAAGTGGCGGCTAGCGTGCGACCGAGAGGAAGACGTTGGCGGCGCTGCGGACGCCGCCGGTTTCGGCGACGAGGGCGTAATCGCCGTCGGGGAGACCGCTGGGGATGGTGATGTTGAACTGGTAGATGCCGGCCGAGACGAGGTTGCCCTTGCCGGGGAAGTCGACCACGGTTTCGCCGAGGCGGATGGTGGGTTTGTCCTCGAGGCCGGGAGCGCCGGAAACGATGCGGTCCGTGGGCACCTCGGGATCGGTATCTCCGAATCCTGTACCAAAGATCTGGATGGTTTCGCCGGGGCGTGCGGCGCGACGCACCCTGGAATCGACGCCCACCTTTCCGAGCAGAGTGCCGTCGAGCGCCACGGCGGTGACGAACAGGCGGTCGTTCTGAGCAAAGGGAGTGTAGAAGGCAGGGGAAGCCTCGACGCGCTTGACGGTGAAGGGAGGGCTGTCGCCTGACGGCGTTGTGACCACGACGGTGACGTCGCCATAGTCGTCATCGAGGGGCGCGAGAGCGTTGATTTGCGCTGGGCTCACAAAATAGATGGGGGCAGGCTTGTTGTTGATCTTCACGCTCACTCCCGAGAGTTCCGTAGGCAGGGAAGCGCCGGTGATGGCGTCATCCCAAGTGCGTGTCGTGGTGGCAAAGTTCTGGCCCACGATGGCGATCCAGGTATTGGAGGAGATGCCGTTGGCGATGGAGAAGTTGAAGGCGTCAGCGATGCCGCCGGAGGAGATGGCCGGCTTTGCGCCGGCGGCAACGGGGCTGATGGTGAGGTTCGTGGTGTAGATGAAATCGCCGCTATTGGTGCCGTCGTTGTTGGCGGCGTTACCGGCGGCATAGAAGATGATGGGGCCGACGTCACTGTCGGGGGGAGTCCATTGAATTTCGAAGGTGCGGCCGGCGCGCTGGCCGGGGTTGGTGGCGTTGACGCGATGTTCGGCGAATTCGACGGCGTCGGCGGGGCAAGGGGCTTCGGCCGTTCCGCTGAGCCCGCAGCGGACGCGGATGTTATCGTCGGGAGTAAGCGTGCCCGCTTTTTTGGTCTGGTCGCTTTGAATTCGCGCAGTTAATTGGAATCCCCAGCGCATCTGGTCAGGATGCTCGACTCTCACCTGGATGGTTTGCCTGACTCCCGGAGTATAGTTCGCGGCGGTGATGAAGACACGGCCGGGTCCGGTGTTTACGGGATTGCTGCGATGGCAGGCGGTGCAATTGAGCCCGCCGTCGACGGGCGCGCCGGTGCGCGCCTGTGGAGGTCCCGAGGAGAAAGCAAACATGAGCACTGGCGCTGCGGCCAGGCCACCGAGAAGAAGCATCCTGACGTTACGAATCACATCTCACCTCTTTATTGGGATGTAAACGTTGGCCGAACTGGTCACGCCTCCGGTTTCCGCGATGAGCGGATATTCCCCGTCCGCAAGCGTGTCCGGAACGGTCACGTTGAATTGATATAGCCCCGCGGCCACGAGATTTCCCGTGCCCGCGAATGTTGCCACGGTTTCCCCGAACCGGATGCGCACCGGGGTGGTAATGGCCGGAGCTCCCGAGACAATCTGGTTCGTGGGGGCCACCGGATTGGTTGCTCCGAATCCGGTGCCGAAGATAAGTAAGACTTCACCTGGTTTGGCGGCGCGCGTGACGCGCGGGTCGCCGGCTCCCACCTTGCCGACGTAGGCGCCATCGAGGGCGACGGCAGTGACGTAGAGCTTGCTGCCGTCTCTTCCGAGGGTGTAGAAGGCCGGGTTGACAGCGGCGGCCTGGATGGTGAGCGGGTCACTGGAGCCGGAGGAGTTCGTCACCACGACCTGAACCGGTCCCGCGCCGATGTCGTTGGGGGCGAGAACATTGATCTGGCTGTCGTTAAAGAAGTAGATGGTGGCGGGTTTACCGTTGATGGCGACGCTGAGGCCGTCGAGGGTTGTGGGGAGGGTGATGCCCTGGATGGCGGTATCCCAGGTTTTCAGAGTTCCGGCGGGGGCGAAGTTTTTGCCGTAGATGGCGGTCCATGCGCTGGGGGCCACGCCGGGCGTGCCGGTGAAAGCTTCACCGACGCCGCCTGACAAGATTGCGGGCGGGTCGACGCTGGAAGCCGGCGTCAGGGTGTAGTGCGCGGTGTAGATATGATCGCCGGTGTTGTTGGCATCGCCGTTTGCGGCGTTGCCCGCGACGTAGACTTCCACGTTGCCGGCGTTGGCCTGCGGAGGAGTCCATTCGAAGGTGAACGTGTTGGCGGTGTTGGGGCGGGTGTGTTCGATGAATTCCACTTGAATGCGGGCTGAACATCCAGATGGCGGCCTGGGATCGAGCGTAACGCCGTCACAAGAGACCTGGGTAGCGTTGGAGAGATTGGTGAACGTTCCGGCCTGGTCCGCGATGGGATTGCCGGCAAGGCGCGCCGTTGCCTGGAAACCGTAGCGCCGCGCAGCCGAGTCCGTAATGGACACTGTCCACTGCTGTTTCACACCGGGACTGTAGTTGAGGCCATTGGGAAAGGTGATGGCAACGCTGCCGCCGCCTCCGTTGAGCGGGGTTCCGACGTGGCAGCCGAGTTGGTTGCAGGTCTGGTCGCCGGGCGCGCCGGTGTTCCTCGGGTCGGGGCCTGTGCTGTAGGCGTAGAGGAGGATGGGAACGGCGACAGCCAGAGCGCAAAATTTGCCCGCCGAGATTTTCTGATTCTTCGAAAGGGACATGTAGTCTTTTTCCTAACCGGGATAACCGGGGGAAGGAAAGAATTCCTCAAACAACATGTCTGCTTAGACAGGATTTCCACTCGCCCCGGAACACCCAAGATTGTTGTAGGTAGATGGATAGAGCCCTACCTTAATGGAGATAAACACCGGAGGCGGATATTGGTTTCTCGAAAGGACTGTCGAGGTTCACCCGCGGCGAGGAAGAAGGCTCTCGCGGAACGCGCGGAGATCGCAGAGTTTTTTTCTGATGCCTGGCTTGGGAGGAGGGCCGGATGAATCAGGTGGCGCCGTGTTGCGCCGCGTGAGGCTTGTTGAGGCAACAACGCTTGAACTTGAGTCCGGAGCCGCAGGGGCAGGGTTCATTGCGGCCGGGGCGAGGGGTGGGGCGGGCAGGTTGTGTTTGCTGTTCGGAAGTGTTCGGTTGTGTGCCGAATTGCTTTCGGCCGGCGGGTGGGGGAGTTTCTTCCGATTCGGAAGGGCGAGTTTCAAAGCGGGCAAGTTCGGCTTCGACGATGTGATCGAGGACGGTTTGGGCAAAGCGAGTCTGGCGGTGGGAGAACTCGAGTTGGGCGAGGTTTTCGAGCGCCGCCTCCTCGTCGGGGTGGTTGATCTTTTCGGGTAGATGCCAGCCCTGGTCGGGGAAGTGGGGGCGATTGAGGACGGCGAGGGCGGCTTTGAGGCGAACGGAGGCGTGGACGGAGGGATCGTCGAGGAGGGAGTCGAGGGTGTTGATGGCTTTGGCGGAGAGGTCGCGGATGCGGTCGCGGAGAGTGGCGACGT
>JADLBD010000205.1 GCA_020847975.1 Bryobacterales bacterium
CGGCGCTGGCGTTAAGCGTGCTCGCGGGGAGCGTGATTGTGGCCGACATGGGGACGGCGGCGGTGCTGATGATGACGGCGGCGGCGGTATTTTATGTTGCCGGGTTGGACAAGCGGTACTTCCTGATCGCGGCAACCGTGGGAGTGCTGGCGGCGTCGGCGGCTATCCTTTCGAAGCCGTACCGGATCCTGCGCATCATCGGGTATGTGGATCCGGAGTACAAGATTCTGAACGTGATCGATCCCAAGGGATGGATCAAGAAGCAGGCGGACAAATCACTGGCATCGCGGGATGTGGGATACCAGGTGAAGCAATCGAAGATCGCGGTGGGATCGGGCGGCGCGCTGGGGTTGGGGCTGATGGAGAGCAAGCAGAAGCTGCTGTTTTTGCCGGAAGCGCACAACGACTTCATTTACGCAGTGGTGGGGGAAGAGTTGGGGTTATGGGGCGCGACGGCGGTGCTGATCGGATTCGTGGTGATTTTTTATCGCGGAGTGCGGCTGTACTGGCTGGCTCCGGATGACTTCGGAAGGTTCCTGGCGCTGGGGGTGAGCACGCTGGTGCTGGTGCAGGCCATGATTCATATGAGCGTGGTGCTGGACCTGGCGCCGAACAAAGGGATGAATCTTCCGATGATCAGCTATGGAGGGAGTTCGCTCTTGAGCACGCTGACGTCGCTCGGTATCCTGATGAGCGTCAGCGATCACGCGGGGTAGGCGGGGCCATGAAAGTACGCATCCGCCATCTGTATAAGAGGAAGAAGGCGTCCGCTTCCGGGAAGGGCAGCGCGCGTCAATTCACATTTCTGCTGACGGGCGGGGGCACGGGCGGGCACGTCATTCCGGCGATCGCGGTAGCGCGCGAGTTGCGCAAGCGCGGGCACAGGACGTTTTTCGTGGGGACGCGCGAGGGTTTGGAAAGCAAGCTGGTGCCGCCGGAGAACATGCCGCTGGAGTTTGTGGAGATTGGGGGATTGAAGCGGGTCGGGTGGAGGCAGGCACTGCGGACGGTGTGGCAATTGCCGGCGGCGGTGGTGCGGTCGATGCAACTGATCCGGCGGTACCGTCCGGCGGCGGTGTTCAGCATGGGGGGATACGTGGCGGGTCCGGCGACGCTGGCGGCGTGGATCCTGCGGCGTCCGGTGGTGCTGATGGAACCGAATGCGATGCCGGGGATGGCGAACCGCTACATGGCGAAGATCGCGGCGCGCGCCTGTCTGAGCTTTCCGGAGGCGAAGGAGTTTTTTCCAGCGGACCGTGTGGAGATGACGGGCCTGCCGGTGCGAAGCGAGTTTTTCGAGATTCCGAAGAAGGCGCCGGGCGGGAAGTTGACGGTGCTGGTGACGGGCGGGAGCCGCGGGTCGCGCCGGTTGAACGACGCGGGGAAAGCGAGCTGGCCGTTGTTCCAGGCCAACCAGGCGGCGATCCGCTGGATCCACCAGACAGGTTCGCAGGACTACGCGGAGATGGCGGCGGCATTCCGGGAACTGGGCTGCGAGGGACTGGTGGCGCCGTTCATCGAGAACATGCCGCAGGCGTTTGCGCAGTCGGACCTGATCGTGTGCCGGTCAGGGGCTGGGGCGGTGGCGGAGCTGGCGGCGGCGGGGAAGCCGTCGATCCTTGTACCGTTTCCGTTTGCGGCGGATGAGCATCAGTTGCGGAACGCCGAGGCGATGTCGAAGGCGGGGGCGGCGCGGCTTGTGCTGGACAAAGAGATGACGGGAGAGGAGCTATTTCATACGGTACAGAGCCTGACGGCGGAGCCGGGGCTGTTGGAGCGGATGGGCCAGGCGGCGAGGCAATTCGCGCGGCCGAGCGCGGCGCGGCGGGCGGCGGAGATTCTGGAAGAGGAGGCGTCCGGCGGGAAGCGGCGGAAAAGTAGTTGACACCCGCACGCGAAGCCGGAACAATTAGACATAAAAATGTTTTTTAAGCCCCAACGCTTTCACTTCACGGGAATCGGCGGCATCGGCATGAGCGGCATCGCCGAGGTGTTGCTGAACATGGGCTACGAGATCACCGGGTCGGACCTGAAGCTGGGGCCGATCACGGAACGGCTGGCGGGGCTGGGAGCGAAGATCTGGGAAGGGCACGACGCGGCGCACGTGGCGGGCGCGAAGGCGCTGGTGGTGAGTTCCGCGGTGGACCCGATGAATCCGGAACTGGTGGAAGCGCGGCGGCTGCAAATTCCCGTGATTCCGCGGGGGGAACTGCTGGCGGAACTGATGCGCATCAAGTACGGCATCGCGGTGGGCGGGAGCCACGGGAAGACGACCACCACTTCGATGGTGGCTTCCGTTCTGAGCCATGCCGGGCTGGACCCGACGGTGGTGGTGGGCGGCCGGGTGAGAGGCATGGGCGGTTCGAACGCTCGTGTCGGCAAGAGCGAGTTTCTGGTGGTGGAATCGGACGAAAGCGACGGGTCGTTTCTGAAGCTGGCTCCGATTCTGGCGGTGGTGACGAATATCGACCGCGAGCACCTGGACCACTACCATTCACTCGAGGAGATCCTGCGGGCATTTGCGGAGTTCGTGAACAAGGTGCCGTTCTACGGGGCGGCGATTCTCTGCCTGGACGATGAAAACGTGCAACGGATTCTGCCGAAGGTGCAGCGGCGGTGTGTAACGTACGGCGTGAATCCGCAATCGGATCTGTTCATCACGTCGTGCACGACGGGGGCGGCGGAGAGCGAGTTCGCGCTGCGGATGCAGGGCAGGGACCTGGGGACGTTCCGGGTGGGCGTGCCGGGGCGGCATAACGTGCTGAATGCGACGGCGGCGGTGGCGATCGCGCTGGAACTGGAGGTTCCGCTCGAGAAGATCCGGGAAGGGCTGGCGCAATTCAGCGGGGTGGACCGGCGGTTCCAGATTCGCGGGAGCGTGGAAGGGATCACGGTGATTGATGATTACGGCCATCATCCGACGGAGATCCGGGCGACGCTGGCGACGGCGCGCGTGTGCCGTTACGAGCGCGTGCTTGTGTTGTTCCAGCCGCACCGGTACACGAGAACTGCCGCGCTGATGGAGGATTTCGCGCGGTCGTTTCACCAGGCGGACATGGTGTGGGTGCTGGATGTGTACGCGGCTTCGGAGAAGCCGATCGAAGGGATCCACGCGAAGACGCTGGTGGAGCGGCTGCGGGATTTCGGACACAAGTCGGCGGAATACGCCGGCGGGATGGAGGAAGGGATCCGCCTGATCGCGGAGGCGGCGCGGAGCGGCGATGCCGTGATCACGCTGGGCGCGGGGAGCGTCTCGCAGGCGGGGGATCGAATCTTGGAAAGTTTGCGCGCCAGGCAGGCAGTCAGGAGGTAACATGGCCCGCAGATCTGTGACGGAAGAGATGGAATATCCGCTGCTCGAGCAGCGGGAGGGACAGGAAGCGGCGGAGCCGGAGCGGCCGGTCCGGCGCGTCCGGGCGTCGAAGAAGGAGCGCGACGGGCAGGCTCCGGAAAAGCGGACGCGCGGCAATTTGTTTTATTGGATTCTGCCGTTCGCGGCGCTGGCGGCGGCGTTTGTGCTGACCCTGGGCTTTCACCAGGCGGAGTCGTTCCTGCTCAAAGACGCGCGGTTCCATTTTCAGGGGCCGGAGGAGTACGGTCAGGATCCGCCGGGGCTGCACATCACGGGGATGGAGCGCGCTTCGAAGGCGGAGATCCTACGCGTCTTCGAGCAGGATTACGGGCGCAGCCTGTACCTGTTTCCAGTGGCGGAGCGGAGACGCAATCTGCTGGCGGTGAGCTGGGTGAAAGACGCAACGGTGTCGCGGCGCTGGCCGAACCGGGTGGATGTGAACCTGGTGGAGCGCAAGCCGGCGGCGTTCGCGCAAATCAACACGCCGGAGGGCGCGCCGCGGTTTCAACTGATCGACGCCGACGGCGTATTGCTGCCGCTGCCGAAGGGAGAAAAATTTAACAACTTCGCGGTGCTGACGGGACTGAGCGGGCGGGAGACGGAGGCGTTCCGCAAGACGCGCGTGCAGCAGGCGATGGGGATGCTGAGGGAGTTGGGTTCGCTGGCGGCGGCTGTTTCGGAAGTGGATGTGCGTGATCCGGGCAACCTGCAAGCGACGATGCAGGTGAAGGGGGACGTGGTGATGGTGCGTTTGGGGAGCCGGAACTACCGCACGAGAGCGCAGAACTTTGTGACGAACTATCCGGAGATCCACAAGGCCCGCCCGAAGGCTACGATGTTCGACCTGCGGATTGACGACCGCATTACGGCCGTGGAAGGAGAGGTTAGTGGCGAGTAACCACAAGTTTCATCTGGCGGCCGGGCTGGATCTGGGGAGCGCGTGGACGCGGTGCGTGATTCTGGCGCTCGAGGATGGGAACCTGCGTTTTCTCGGCTACGGACAATCGCCGGGGAAGGGGTGGACGAAGGGAAGAGTGGCGGACTCCGGAGCTATCGCGGAGAGCATTCAATACGCCGTGCGGGAAGCCGAGCGGATGGCGAAGGTGACGGTGGAAGCGGTGGTAGCCGGAGTGAGCGGGACAACCGTGCAGGGCTTCAGCAGCCGCGGGGTCTACGAATTCGGCAGGCCGCGGCACATCGAGCAGGGGGACTTGAGCTACGCGGTCCATCTGGCGTCGCGGGTGCGGCTGGAAGACGACCGGTTCGTGCTCCAGATGATGCCGATGGATTTCACGCTGGACGGGAGGGCGGGATTCCGCAATCCGCGAGGGGCGGTCTGTTCGCGGCTGGAGGCGAACGTTTATGTGGTGACGTGCTCCTCGAGGGAGCATCAGGCGATGGTGGGCGCCATCCACCAGGCGCATCTGGCGGTGGAAGAAACGGTGTTCGAACCGGTGGGGGCGGCGTATGCGAGCGTGCTGCCGGAGGACCGGGCCCGGGGAGTGGCGCTGCTCGATATCGGGGCGCATGGCACGAGCCTGGTGATCTATGACGGGGACGCGCTGCTGCGGGCGGTGGGCATTCCGATTGGCGGGGATCACTTCACGCGCGACCTGTCGCAGGTGTTGAAGGTGGCCTATGAGGATGCGGAGCAGTTGAAGGAGGAGTACGGCTGCGCGATCCTGGGGCTTACCTCGGACAGCAGCTATATAGAACTGCCGTCGCCGGAAGGGCGCGCATCGCGCGAGGCTCCGCGGCGCCTGCTGAACGAAATTCTCGAAGCCCGCGCGGAAGAGTTGTTTTTCCACGTGAAGGGCGAACTGGCGAAATCGGGGATGGAGCAATCGCTGCTCGAAGGGATTATTCTCACGGGTGGCGGAGCGCTGTTGACCGGCATGTGCGACATGGCGGAGGCGGTGCTCAACTGCCAGGCGCGGAACGGCCTGGTGGTGGGTGTGGAAGATTGGCCTGAGGAGATCAACGGCGCGGCCTGGACCACTGCCGCCGGATTGGCGATGTACTCGGCCCGGCTGAAATCCCACAAGGAACCGAAGCGGAAGGTCCCGAGCCTGGTGGGTTTGGTGCTCAAATAACCTCCAAGAGGGAAGGGAGCGAGCCGATGCTATTTGACGAGATCAGCGACCAAAGCGAACCGGTACGGGAAGCGGGAGAAGAAATGCGGCAAAATGATTCGAGAATGGACGCACTCAAGTTCGAGATTCAGGATGATGCACCCGCGGGGACGAAGATCAAAGTGATCGGGGTCGGCGGCGGCGGCTGCAACGCGGCGGGGCGCATGTATGTGGACGGGGTGAAGGGGGTGGAGTTCTACGCCATCAACACGGACCGGCAGGCGCTGCACACCTCGCCCATTCCGAACCGGCTGCTGATTGGAAGCAAAGTGACGAACGGTTTGGGCGCGGGGGCGGACCCGAACGTTGGACATGAGGCGGCGCTCGAGGACACCGAGCAGATAATCGAGATTCTGAACGGCGCGGACATGGTGTTCGTGGCGGCGGGACTCGGTGGAGGAACGGGAACGGGCGCGGCTCCGGTGGTGGCGTCGCTGGCGAAGGAGTTGAACGCGCTGACCGTGGCGATTGTGACCAAGCCATTCCTGTTCGAGGGCACGCGGCGGATGAAGGTGGCCGAGAAGGGGATGGCGCATCTTGCATCGACGGTGGACACGCTGATCCAGATCCCCAATGAGCGGCTGACGACGCTGGCGCCGCGCGGGACGCCGCTGCTCGAATCGTTTCGCGTGGCCGATGACGTGTTGAAGCAGGCGGTGATCGGAATTTCGGACATCATGAACACGCCGGGCTTGATCAACCGGGATTTTTCGGACATCCGGGCGATTATGCAGGGGATGGGACACGCGATGATGGGGACGGCGGTGGCGAAGGGCGAGGGCGCGGCGATGGAAGCGGCGCGGAACGCGATCAACTGTCCGATGCTCGAGGAAGAGGAACTGAAGGGCGCGCGGGGAATCCTGATCAATATCACCGGATCGAGCCGCATTTCCCTGCACGACATCAACGACGCCTGCACGCTGATTCGCGACGCGGCGCGGAACGAAGACGTCCAGGTGAATTTCGGCATCGTCATTGATGAGCGGATGAACGATGAAGTGAAGGTGACGGTGATTGCGACGGGATTTCCGCATGAGGCGAAGGCGGAGCCGTTTGCGGAACCGGCGAGAGCGGGAGTGTTCCACCAGCCGGCGGGGGCGCCGCCGGAACCTGTGATGGCGCCCGCGCTCGAGCAGACGATGGAACCTGTACCGATGGAGGCATCGGCGCCGGTGACGCAGGAAACCCCCGTGGAAGATAGGCTGGACGCGGAGGCGGGCGCCAATGGAGACGTGGCGCATGACGAGCCGGCGAAGGTTGTCGAAGAGGTGGATGTGCCGGCGTTTCTGCGTCGAGGGCGGCGGTCGTTCTTTTAGAAGCTCGCACGGGCCCGCCGGTTAGAAGCGCAAAGGGCACGTCCCGCGCCCCCAAAGTACGAGGAACACCGCGATGATTCGCGGCGCGGGCGGGCTCCGTTTTGCGCGTGTTCCTCAAAAGCCCCCGACCCGCGTATGCGAGTCCATACGAGTGAGGAACTTTTCGGCAGGAAGTTCCTTAGAAGTGCGATTGCTTTCCGCAGCCGGGGCGCTCAGAATTGGGGTGAGAGGACGCCCTATGCGGGACGTGGAAGTCTATGACCTCCTCAAGGGCGCCGCGGAAGCCGGTTTTGCGATCGCGCCCGACGGAGTAGTCCGGTTCTGGAATGAGGCTGCCGAGAAGTTGCTGGGTGTGCCGGGCAAGAAGGCTTGCGGGCGGTATTGCTTTGAAGTGATCCAGGGTTTCGGGGCGGCAGGGGAACCTGTATGCTCGCCGGAATGTCCCGTGCTGGAGCTGGCTCGCGCGGGCAAGCCGGTACCGTCGTTCGATCTGGAAGCCTGCGCGGCCATACCCAAGTGTTGGGTGAATGTGTCCACTCTGGTGGCTCCGACGACGGCGGGACTGCTGGTGATTCACCTGCTGCGGAACATCAATGCACGGAAGAGACTGGAGCAGGTGACAAGGAAATTTCTCGAGGCGGTATGTTCGCTGACGGGGCACGAGGTGGAGGATTTGCTGAACGCTGGAACGGTTCCTCACCTCGAGATCACGGAGCGCGAACGGCAGGTTCTGGACCTGCTGGCGCAGGGAGCGAGCACCCAGGAGATCGCGCGGAAACTGGAAATCAGTAAGGCCACCGTGCGGAACCACATTCAGCACCTGCTGGTGAAACTGCATGCTCATTCGCGCACGGAGGCCGTGTTGCAATCGATGCGGGAACGGCTTATCTGACTGCCTTGGCCAGCACGACCACGGTCTCGGGACGGATTCCGGCTACCAATCTGCTGGTGACAGACTCACGCTCCCGGCTGCTCTTGAATGTGTGGATTCCGGCCGGGTTGTCCGAATGCCAGATCTCGGACAGGAAGTAGTTGCCGTCGGCATACTTCGTGAAGACCAGCTTGGCGGTCTCCGGCGCCTTGTTCGCAGTGGTCCCGTAGCCCAGAATGAAGGCCGAACAGGCTTCCTCAACCGCCCTCACGTTGAGCAGGTAGTGGTTGTTCGCGAGAGGCCTTTCGACCCGGTATTCACCAGCGGGCAATTTGGCATTGCCCACATAGAAGGCGAACGGGACTTCCGCCGTCAGACGATCCTGCGCATAGGCGGAGCCCACAAATAGAAGAGCGAGCACCACAACCAGCGTCTTTTTCATGGTGGTCACCTCCTTCTATCCACATTCTCACGGCAGCGCACGGCGGCAGACAATGATGCAGATGGATCAATGGGGTGAGGCAAGGGCGACCCCGCAAATGAAGAAAGCCACCAGCGCGGTTTCGCGCGGTGGCTTATGCGGGGGTTGAGTGCGTCACCTGGCTACCCTGGCGAGGATGATCACCGTCTCCGGTCGAGTACCGGCAACCAGCCTGCTGGTAACAGACTCACGCTCCCGGCTGGTCTTGACCGTGTGGACGCCGGTATTGGCATACGGATGCCAGATCTCCGAGAGGAAGTAATTGCCGTCGGCATACTTCGTGAAGACCAGCTTTGCCGTTTCCGGCGCCTTATTGGTGGAGATTCCGTAGCTTATGATCAGCGCGGCTGCAGGCTCCCTGACCTCGACTGACTTCACAGCCAGCATGTAGAGGTTGCCCGGGAGCGCGGGCTCCACGCGATACTCACCCGCAGGCAGTTTGGCGTTGCCCACGTAGAAGGCAAACGGGATCTCGCCAATCAATGCTCGACTATCCTGTCCGTAGGCGAAGCCCACGAACAGAAGAGCCAGCATGAGAACCAACATCTTCTTCATGGTATTCACCTCCTTCTGACCTCATTCTGAGAGCGCCGCGCTCTAACAGGCAATGATGCAGATGGATTAACCGTGTAATGCAGGGGCCGCTACACGATGCCGAGTCCAGGGCCGGTGAGATGGGAGGTGTCCATGGTTCCGTCCCTGATGACAAAAATTCCCGGGAATTTCTTTTCCCAGGGCTTGTTCGCGGCGGGAAGATACTGGCGGGCGTTGGCTTCGATGCCGGAGACTCCCGGGACGTGGCAGGCGATTCCGGCGGAGTGAAGGAGGGCGGCTCCGGGGCAGGTGAGGTCCTGGACGCAGAGGAACATTTTGTACTTTTGCCCCGCCGCGGCCATGAGCATGGCCTGGCTCTGACCCTTGCAGGCTTTGAGGGCCACTCCGGTGTATCCCATTTCGCGAGCGATCAGGAGCATGTCGAGTCCGGTGAGGGATTCGTCGATGACGACAGGGCGCAGTTTGGCGGCCTCGTGCATGACGTTCCTGCGGTCGGCCTGGAGGTCGCGCGCGGTGGGTTGTTCGATGTACTGAATGCGTTCAAAGCCCTTGGGGGTGGCTTCCTTCACTTTGCGGAGGAATTCGAGGAGGTAGGCTACGTTCGGGCAGCGCTCATTGAAATCGACGCAGTAGCGACAGTCGATTTGGGGGCGGGTGTCGTTGGCGATGCGGTCAATGTGGATGACGCGCTCGATGTCCCACTTGAGTTCGTCGCCCTGAAGTTTAATTTTGATGTGGTGCAGGCCGTTGTAGCGAATCCATTCAGGGAGAGTCTCGGGAAAGCCATCGTTGATGCGCTTCCGGATGTCGGCAGCGAGGAGGGGATCGGCTCCGCCGACGGAGTGGTAGAGGTTGATGCGCGGGGTGGGCGTTTGCAGGATGTAGCGGCTGAGGTGCTCTCCGCGGAAATCGGCGTTGAGGTAGGCCGATAGATCGCGGCCCATGAGGTCGGGTCCGTAGCAATGAAAGCTGCTGCGGTTGTGGGCCTTACCGAAGGCGTCATGAATGGCGGCGTCGAAGGGGCTGGCGGTGACGAGGGTGCAGAGTTTGGGAATGGGAGTGGAGAGCTTGAGTTCCCTGGAAACTTCGGCGGCGGCCTGGAGATAGGCGGATTCGAGGGCGGTGTTGATGTCGATGGGGTGGCCGGAATCGGGGTAGGAACGGGTGACGGCGGCGATGCGGGCGGCAAGTTTCTTCATGGCGCCGAGCGTCGTGTCATAAGACAAGGTGCGCGAGGGGAAACTCCAGACGTTGCCGAGGGGCATGGAGCCGAAGCCTTTGGCCTCGCGGCCGGCATTGGTGCGCACGGCGCAGTGGACGTTGAGGATGGTGGCGCGGTCGACGGGAACTCCGCCGAACTTGTAGGGAGCGCGGTAGAGGAAGTCTTCAAAAGAGAAATCAAGGTCTGTAATTCGGATATCGGTGGGACGCTTGCCGGCGGCGAGCGCTGGGGCGGCGAGGGAGGAGGCGAGGAAACGGCGGCGGGTAGGGGGCATCTCTTGGTTCATTCTGACATGGGAGTGGGATGCGGGGCGTGAATGCGGTTTTTTCCCGCCGAGGTTTTTGGAGGGTGACTGAGGGTTAGGGTCAGCCTTGGGCCGGGGATAACGTGGTTGAGGTTTCCCGGTGAGGCGCTGAGTGTGCAGAGATGGTTAGGGCGCTGATGCGGGGACCGGGGAGGAGGATGCCGGTGAGGTTGAGCGGGTCGGCGGGGGCTGGTTCGAAAGGGGAGAGGGCTTCCGGGTGTTCGCGGCGGATTTTGCGCAGGAGATCGAGGGCCTCGGGGCGGGCAAATTGCTCTCCGGGGAAGCCGTCGACGAAGCGGCCGCCGCGTATGGTTCCCTGCGCTTCCATGCGGCGGAGGATGGGGAGAAGGTCGCGCCACGGGGGAGCGATGGTTTCGCGTGTGAGGAGATCGCGGAAGACGACGCCCCAGCGCAGGAGCAGTTGGCGGGCGGCGGATTCCTCGCGCTGAGGGCGGGTGAGCGCTCCGGGGAGGTGGCGAAGGATAGCCCATCGTCCGGCGGCGTGGCGGGGGCGGGCGAGGCGGCCCCGGCCTTCGCCGCGGCGGCGTTTGGGATCGATGAGGGCGCGGAGGTTCTCGAAGCCGTCGGCGGTGACGAGTCCGGCGGCGACCAGTTCCCAGAGGGCATCTTCGACTTCGCTGGGGAGGCGGTGAGCGCCGCGGACGAGGTCGGCAAAGAAGCAGGCTCCGAACTGCTGGAGGGCGGTGAAGACTTCGCGCGCGGGGTGGGAGAGGTTGACGGGTTCGGGGGTGGTTGGCTCCATGAGCCAGGGGGCGTCTTCGCGAAGGAAGAAGGTGATGGGAGCGATGCGGGTGGCGCGGACAGGGCGGCCGTTTTCGGCCTCGAGAGCGGGATGGGGAGAGACGCGGCCCCACATGACTTCCCCTGAGAGGCAGAGGCTGTCGAGGAATTCGGGATCGTAGGATTGGATGCGGCGCGGGAGGATTTCACTTTCCCAGGCGGAGGCGGGGATCTCGTAGCCCTGCAACTGACGAATAATCTGGAGCGCGCCTTCGACGCCCTGGAGTTGCGTGCCGGGCGCGGTGTGCTGCCAGCGGGCGAGGTAGTGGTGGAACTGGAGCGCGGTGACCGGTTCGATTTCGCGGCGCAGACGGCCGAGGGTGAGGCGGTGAATGCGGGCGAGGATGCGGCGATTGCACCATTCAACGTCGCCTTTGACGGTGGTGAAGCGGCCCTGGAGGATCTGGCCTTCGGCTTCGAGGTGGGCGAGCGCCTGCTGGATTTCGGCGATGGGGAAGGCGAGCTTTTCGGCGAGCGCGGGAGCGGTAACAGGGCCGGTGGATTCCATCCAGCCGCGGAGCGTGGCGACGGCGTCGGATGCCAGGTGGAGGCGCTCGGTAGCGATCCAGAAGGGTTTCCCTTCGCGTGTGACGGTGGAGGCGCGGCCGGAGGCGGCGAGTTCGTCGAACCAATGCTCCCATTCGGCGGCCGGCGGCAGGGTGATGAGGGTCAAGAGCGCGTCGTGGAGTTCGTCGGCATCGCGGACGGTGGGCCAGGACTCGTGGCTGACTTCATCAATGGCGGCGCGGTCGAGGATGCCGGCTCCTCCGGAGAAGTCGGCTCCGAGCGTGCCGCGCATCTGCACGGCGCGGGTGCGGCGTTCTTCGAGCGGGGCATCGTCGAGGAAGGCGTAGGGGTTGGCGTTGAGGATTTCGTGGGAGAGCGGAGAGGCTTGAGTGGTTTCGACGGCGGCGGTGCGGATGGAGCCGTTGCGAATGGCGGCGATGATGCGGCTGAGCGTATCGATGTCCATGGCCTCATGGAGGCAGTTGCCGATGGTTTCTTTGACGAGAGGATGGTCAGGGATGCGAATTGGGCCGGAAAGATTTTCGGCGCAGGCTACCTGGTCCGGGAAGACGGCAGCAAGGAGGTCGTTGGAACGCATGCGCTGGATGGGGGGCGGGACTTTGCGGCCTCCGGCGGAGCGGGGGATGGCGAGGGCGCGGGAGGCATTCCAGCGCCACCGGGCGGTGAAGACGGGGGCCGGGAGAAGGGCTTGCGTGAGAACATCCTCGAGAGTATCGGGGCGGAGAAATTCGAAGACCAGTTCGAGGGGGAAGGCATGCTGCTCGCTGAGCGAGATGACGATGCCGTTGTCGGTGGCGGCGGCCTGCAATTCGAAGTTGAAGGTACGGCAGAAGCGCTTGCGGAGGGCGAGCCCCCAGGCGCGGTTGACGCGGGAGCCGAAGGGAGCGTGCAGGACAAGCTGCATGCCGCCGGATTCATCGAAGAAGCGCTCGGCGACGACCGTATTCCGCGAGGGCAGCGCGCCGAGAGCGGCGGCGGCTGCGTGGAGGTACGCGACAGCCTGGCGCGCCCCGGCTTCATCGAGGCCGCATTCGGAGACGAGGAATTCCTGGGCGCTCTCGCCGCGCTCGAGAATCTCTTCGCGCAGGCGGGAGACTTCGGCGGAGAGTTCGACGGACCGGCCGGGGGCTTCGCCGAACCAGAAGGGAACGGTAGGCGGGGCTCCTTTGGCGTCCTCGACGCGGACGCGGCCGGATTCGATGCGCTTGATACGCCAGGAATGCGTGCCGAGGAGGAAGATGTCACCGGCCATGCTTTCGATGGCGAAGTCTTCATCGAGGGTGCCCACGGACTTCCCGTCCGGTTCGGCGATGACGGCATAGCTGGCGTTGTCGGGGATGGCTCCGCCGGAGGTGATGGCCGCGAGGCGGGCTCCGCGGCGGCCTTTGATGCGGTGGTTGACCTGATCGCGATGGAGGAAGGCACCGCTGCGCCCGCGCGAGGTGGCGATGCCTTCGGAGAGCATGTGGAGGACGGCGTCGAAATCGGCGCGGGGGAGGGCACGGTAGGGGTAGGCGGAGCGGAAAGTTTCAAACAGCCTGTCTTCTTCCCAGGGCTCGGCCGAGGCGGCGGCGACGATCTGCTGGGCGACGATGTCGAGGGCGTTTTGCGGGACTTCGATGCGCTCGAGATCGCCTTTGCGGATGGCGGAGACGAGCGCGGCGCATTCGATCAACTCGTCGCGGGTGGTGGCGAAGATGCGGCCCTTGGGCATGGCTCCCACCCAGTGGCCGCTGCGGCCGATGCGCTGGAGGGCGACGGCGATGGAGCGGGTGGAGCCGATCTGGCAGACGAGATCGACTGTGCCGATGTCGATGCCGAGTTCGAGCGAGGCGGTGGCGACGACGGCGCGGAGTTCGCCGCTCTTGAGGCGGCTTTCGGCCTTGAGGCGGGTTTGGCGGGAGAGGCTGCCGTGGTGGGCGATGACCTGGTCTTCGCCGAGACGCTCGCCGAGGGCGTGCGCGACGCGCTCCGAGAGCCGGCGTGTGTTGACGAAGACGAGCGTGGTGCGGTGGGAGAGGATGAGGTTGGCGATGCGATCGTAGAGTTCGGCCCAAGTCTCGTTGCTCGCGACGGGGGAGAGTTCATCGCGCGGGACCTCGACGGCGATGTCCATGGCGCGCTTGTGGCCGATGTCGACGATGTGCGTATCGGGGCCGAGGAAGCGGCCAATCTCTTCGACTGGCTTGACGGTGGCGGAAAGGCCGATGCGCTGTGGGCGGCGTCCGGCGAGCGCTTCGAGGCGGGCGATGGAGAGCGCGAGGTGGGAGCCGCGCTTGTCATCGGCAATGGCGTGGATCTCGTCGACGATGAGGGTATGGGTGGAGCGCAGCATTTGGCGGGAGCGCTCGGCGGTAAGCAGGATATAGAGGGATTCGGGCGTGGTGACCAGGATGTGCGGCGGCTTGCGGCCCATCTGCTGGCGTTCCCAGGCGGGGGTGTCTCCGGTGCGGACAGCGGTGCGGATGGGGGCGAGCGGGATGCGCTGCTTTTCGGCGAGGTCCGCGATTTCCTTGAGCGGGATCTCGAGGTTCTTGTGAACGTCGTTGCTGAGGGCCTTCAGAGGCGAGACGTAAACCGCGTAGGTTTCGTCGGCGAGGGTGTGGTTGTGGGCGGCGCGGACGAGGTTGTCGAGGCAGAAGAGGAAGGCGGCGAGCGTTTTTCCGGAGCCGGTGGGGGCGCAGATGAGGGTGTCACGGCCGGCGGCAATTTCGGCCCAGCCGCGGAGTTGTGGTTCGGTTGCGCCGCGGAAGCGCTCGGAGAACCACTGGCGAACGAGGGGATGGAAGGCGGCGAGCATCCTTGTACCCATTGTGGCGCATCCTGGAAGACGCAATTCCCGCCCCGGCCCGGTCTGTGCCATGTTGGCACCGGGCGCTATGCCGTCTAAAGCGGCCAAGAACCTGCCAGAATGCATGGAAGGCCCCGGAAACGTCAAGAGCGACGGAGCGACGTTACTTCTTCACTTGCCGGATAGCATCAATGGCGTCCTTGGTGTCGATTTCGCCTTCCCAATACTTCAGAAGCACATCATGATTCAGTTCGATCCACTTCGCAAGCAAGGCCAGATCGCTGACGTTCAGTCTGCCTTCAACTACATGAACATGCGGACGTATTGCGACCGAAACCATTTCGGACGGCAATGCCTTGGGTCCGTGGGAGACTTTCACACGAACATCGTGTTTAGCGCCCCCTTTGTAAGAGATCCACACCACGAAGGGCAAGCCAGTATGCTTTGGGAAGAGGTTCGCCATTTCAAAGAGGCCTTCGGATTCGGGCGCTGCAATGAACCCGTTAAACGTCTTCATGTGTTTCTGATTCATACTGCCACCTGCACTTCCGGCTTCAAATGCCGGAACAGGAGCACTGGATGCGTCATCTTCGCACCATGCGCTCCCCATTGTAACAAGTCGCCGCTCGGCGCAAGTCTTCGAGAGGTTCAGTGGTCCCAAGGTTTTCAGGCCAGGCAATCAGTTAAAATTTCGGCGGAATCGCAACTCAAAGGAGAGCTATCTATGGCGGCGACACGAAAACAATTCAATCCAAAGTTCAAAGCCAAGGCGGCGGTGGAAGCGATCCGCGGCGATCGGACAGTGAGCCAGTTGGCGTCGCAGTGCCACGTGCATCCGGTGCAAATCGGCTATTGGCGGAGGACCGCGCTGGAACAGATGTCGAATCTTTTCATGGACGGCTGGGGTGGCCGGAAAAGCTGAATTAGTCAAGTATATTACTACCCTACTTAGCGCCGCGCGAGGGAGTGGAGGATCTTGGAGAGTTGCCAGCGGCGATGGGATGGCGTGGGGAGCCCGGCGAGTTTGCTGGCGAATTGCAGGAAGGCGGCTCCCAGAGTGAAGTCCTCACTCACGGTCTCTCCGTCGAGAACGGACTTGCGAACGACGCGGTAGTTGTTCGGAAAGACGGCGTCGATAGGGCGGCGGACGGTGCGGAGGACATCGTCGCGGGAGAGTTCGGTGTCGTGCCAGCGATTGACGAGGACGTGGATATTTTCCTCCTTGACGCCCCAGTCGATCAGTTCCCTGAAACGTTGTTCGGCGAGACGGAGGGACAGAAGTTCCTGGGTACAGACCACGAAGACGGCTCCGGCGTTCCGGACGATTTCCGAGGTTCCGGGGTTCACCAGTTCGGGGAGGTCCACGAGGATCTTCTGGTAGCAATTGGCGGCGGAGTCGAGCAAGGCGTGATATTCGCTCCAACTCGGCGGGGTATCGGGAACGGAGCGGTTGCTCAGAAGGAGATGGAGTTGACCGTAGATTGCGCACCAGCGGTCCCAGACGAAAGTGTCGACTTCCTGTCCCGGCTGAACGGCCTGCTGCGTGGAACCTGGTGGATCGCAGTTGAGGGCCAGGGAGAGGACGCCGGAGCGAAGGTCAGCCTCGATGAGAAGAGTCTTGCGGTCGAGCCTGTTGGCAAGGGCGGCGGCGGTATTGAGGGCTATCGTGCTGCAGCCGCTGCCGGCTTTGGAGGGGAGGAAGGCGAAGAGATCCGGATTGACGCTGGTCTTGACGGACAGAATGGCAATGTGGAGGGCGAACTCGAAATCTTCCGTGGTACATGGATAAACCAGAGTAGAGGTGATGCCTTCGTCCGCCAGCCAGGACTTGTCTTCGGGATCATTGATGATGCCGGCAATAGGGACATCGGGGGAATTGGCGCGGAGGACGGCAGCGAGATCAAGCGCTGTGCCACGATCGGTGAAATCGAGGAAAACAGCATCGGGGGCGGCGTGAAGGTGCCGCGAAAGCTCTCCGGCTATCGGGTAGCGGTCAAAGGCGCGAACGAGGTCGACCTTTTTCGAATCGACTGCGGCATACTGCAGCAGCCGGAACCGTACGTGATCGGAGGCAATCAAAAAGATCTGAAACATAGTGATTGCACTCGGACCAAAGATCGGCGGAACTCGGGTCTCTTAGTAGGGTCAGGAGAAATTATTGCGGCTAGCGTGGCCTGGCGTTTTGTCGAATGTAATTTTCGACACGGTTTTCTTCGGGCCCGATGTAATGGAACTGCTCGGCGTAGCTGAGGCCGAAGCGTTTGCCGATTTCACGGTCGCGCGCAAGGACGAATTCGCGGATGTAGTTGCGGTTCGCGGTATCGTCGTCAGAGCCGAGCAGAGGGAGCGTTTTGCCCTCCTTGTCGAGGCGGGCGCGGAGGCGGGAGCCGGTTGCCCCGGCCGGACCCTGGGCTTTGTTTGTAAGATTGGCGTCGATTTTTTTCTCAACCCACGGGGTGGTATCCACGACGCGATTGACACGCTGTTGGAAGCGGGAGAAGTAGTATTTCTCGCGGACGCCGTGGGGCCTGAGCCCGGCGTCGAAGTGTTCGGGGTAGTCTTTGGATCCTCCGGCCATCCAGCAGGCTGCTTCGACGCAGGCGGCGGTGACGTAGTGGTCGGGGTTCTCCTCGTAGTGGCCCCAGGGGTCATAGGAGATGACGATATCGGCCTTGACGAGGCGGAACAGGAAGATGAACCGGGCCCGGAGTTCGGAGCGGGCGATGTTGTCCATCATGTGGTTGTTGTAGTTGAGGTCAAAGCGTTTCCTGACGCCGAAAACCTTGTCGAGCGCGTCGACGTCGCGTTCGTTGGTGCTGACGGTTTCGGCGTACCACCCGGGCCCGGCCATGTCATCGTTGGTGACACGGACCATGTAGCCGGCGGCGCCCTCATCCATGAGCTTGAAGAACGTGCCGCCGGCGAAGATGGGGATGTCGTCAGCATGCGGTTGAATGGCCACCACCACCTGGCTGGCGCGAGGTTTGCCGGAGCGTGCGCGCTCAATGACGAGCGGCCCGTGATCGTCATAAGGTACGACGGGGCGATTCGTGGATTGGGATTGGGCGGCGGCCGGGAGGGCTGCTCCGGCCGCGAGGAAACGGGGAAAAAAGCCTCTGCGGTGCATCGGCTTTATGGTATTACTTGTCGCTCTTCTTTTTCGAGATGGCCGTTTGGACTAGCCTTTTCGAGTGAAGACCATGAGGGTGGAGGGCGCACGGCCAAATCCATACCCGATGAAGAAGGGGAGCGGCATGCCGTGTCCCTGCTCGAACTCCTTCTTGAGGTCAGGCTGCTCCAGGTAGCGGAAGCTGCTGCCATAGGGGCGCGTGTAGTTTCCATACAGGTGCACGTCCCACTTGCCCTTGTCGATGAGGCGGAAAGGGATGCCTGTATCATCCTGCACAATTCCGCTGCTGCCCTTCAGAACGAGGGCGCGCACTTCAGAAAAATCCTTGCGATGGGGAAGGTAGGAGGCGGATTTGATGAAGGTGGTGACCGGCTCGAGGGAGGCCATGTACGCCTGGAAGGAAGTGTTGGCGCGCAGAGGAGCGTCGCTGAGGTTTACGGAAAGGTAGATGAGCCGCTGAGGGTCGGCGGCGGGGCAGCGAAAGTCTAGCGCGACGGCATCGTTGCGCAGCGACGATGCCCGGTGTTCTTCTTTCAAGCGGGGAATGAGCCGGCCGGAGGGGTCCAGGGTGGCGGGCTGATAGCCGAGCACATCGCAATTCATGCGCGCCAGTTGTACGAGCAGGACCGGGAGGACCCCGTCGGTGATCTGGCCGCGGAGTTGCGCGTCCATGTTGGCGGTGATGAAAAAGCTGCTGCGCAGGAGGCTGCCGAGCGTACGGCGAACGCGCGGCAGGTAACGTTCGAGGTTGGCCTTGCGGATAGCTTCTTCACTCGGCAGCGTGCCGGGCGGTTCGAGGCCTACGAGGACGTAGGTTTTCTTGTCGGGAAAGAAGGCGCGGGCGGTGAGGATATCGGGGCCGCCGAAGGGGTAAAAGAGGGTAGTGGACCCGAAGGAATGGCCGGTGATAGCCTTCTGCTGAAAGTCTCGTAGTTTTGGGAGCCGCTCCTGCTCGAAGCGGGCCCACATGCGGTTGAAGTCGATACGGTGCCAGCGCCAGGCCGCGTCTTTTTCGAGACCGGCGAGGGGAGACCCGGGGTTGGATTTGACGCCGCCGAGGAAGCGCGCAACCTGATCCACAGCGGTGCTGCGGGGAATTTCAAAGGAAGGTTGCGGCTCCTGCTGGGCGACGGTTTTCCGGCTACAGGCAGTGAGAAAAAGAGCGAGCCAAAGCCAAACAGAAAGGCGATGGAAGACCACGATACTATTCTAGTCGCAAGTATCGATTCTGGCTAGCCGGCGCGCGCCGGTGTGCGTCGTCCTGTTTCCGTGACTTGCCGAGTGTAAGATGGATGGGGGAATTTTCTGGGATGCCATGCTTGTGGTTGCTGTTGCTTGCGGCGCCCGTGTTTGGAGCCGTGAGCTTCAATCGCGATATACGCCCGATCATGTCGGATACCTGTTTCCGATGTCACGGCCCGGACCGCGGCAGCCGGATGGCCGGGTTGCGGCTGGATCAGCGCGAGCAGGCGATTCGGACAACGAGATCCGGAATTACGCCGATCGTGCCGGGGGATCCGGCAAAGAGCGCGATCATTGACCGGATCTTTTCCGCCAGCCCGGCGCGGGTGATGCCGCCCAAGTACGCGCACAAGGAGTTGACCACGGCGCAGAAGGAGACGATACGGAAGTGGGTGGCGGAAGGCGCGGTGTATGAAGGGCACTGGGCGTATGAACCTGTGAGGAAGCCGGAACTGCCGAAGGCTGTGGATGGGAAGATGGCGCGCAACGCGGTGGATGCCTTCATTCAATCACGCCTCGAGCGGGAGGGATGGAAACCATCGCCGGAGGCGGACCGGCGCACGCTGATCCGGCGCGTGACTCTGGATCTGACAGGGTTGCCGCCGTCGCCTGAGGAGGTGGAGGCATTCCGCAAGGACACATCAACGAATGCCTACGAGAAGCTGGTGGACCGGCTGATGTCGTCGCCACAGTATGCGGAGATGCAGGCGCTCCACTGGCTGGATGCGGTGCGCTATGCGGACACGTGCGGGTTCCATGGAGACAACCCATTTCCGATCTGGCCCTACCGCGATTACGTATTGAACGCGTTTCGTTCGAACAAGCCATTTGACGTGTTCACCAGGGAGCAACTGGCCGGAGACCTGTTGCCGGATGCAACCGTGGAGCAGAAAGTTGCCTCGGCGTATAACCGGCTGAATCGCACCTCGGCCGAGGGCGGCATACAGCCCCGGGAGTACCTGGCGAAGTACGGCGCGGACCGTGTGCGGACGCTGGCGAGCGTATGGCTGGGGAGCACGATGGGGTGTTCGGAATGCCACGACCATAAGTTTGATCCGTTCACGTCGCGGGACTTCTATTCGATGAAGGCGTTTTTCGCCGATATCGAGGAGACGGGCCTGGTGCCGGATCGCGGACCGAAGGCGTGGGGAACGCAGTTGGAGCTTCCGGCGAGAGACCAGAAGGCGCGGCTCGAGGAGTTGGCGGTGCGGCTGGCAGGCGCGCAAAGGGAGTTGGAAGAAAAGGCCGAAGCGATGACGGAGCGGCGCGCGGCCTGGGAAAAGGAGACGCTCGCGCGGGCGGAGAGCGGGGAACTGGCATGGCGGTATCAGCGCCCGGTGAGCGCGGAATCCGAGCACGGCGCGAAGCTGACCGTCTTCAACGATGAGCCTGTCGAGATGGGCGAGGACCACAAGCCGGGGGATGGCCTGATCGTGGCCAGCGGACCGAATCCGGATAACGAAACCTATATCGTAAAGCTGAAGCCGGGCGAGGGCATGTGGGCTGCGCTGGCGGCGGAAGCAGTGCAGGACGAGAGTCTTCCGGGGATTCGCGTGGCGCGGGGTTCGGACCGGCTGGTGGTGACCGAAGTGGAAGCCGAGGCAGACGGAACGAAAATCCCGCTGGTTCAGGCAACAGCGAATTTCAGCGGGATTTCTCCGGCATATCCGGCGATGGCGGCGATTGACGGCGACGCGAAGACAGGCTGGGGCGTGGCGACGTATGGTGAGAATCGAAACCTGGTGCTGGCGCTGCGGTTCGCGCGGCCGGTGCATACAGGGGCGGGTTCCACCGTAACGGTGCGCATCCGGCATGATTCGGAGTACCGGCGGGCGGCCATCGGGCGGCTGCGGGTAGCGCTTTCCTCGAGCGCGGATTCGTGGCCGGAACCCAAGGAGGCGAGGAAGGGACACAAGCCGGCGGGCGTGCCGGAGAATGTGCTCGATGCATTGCGGAAACCGGAGGCGGAGCGGACCGAAGAGCAGAAGAAAGCGGTGCTCGCCCATTTCATCTGGATGGCTCCGGAACTCGCGCGGGAGTCGCGCGAGGCGGCGCGCCTCGAAGCGGAGAAGGGAATGCTTGATGCCTCCATCGCGCGCGTGGTGGTGACGGAATCGGCTTGCCCGCGGGAGACACGGATTTTGGCGCGCGGCAACTGGATGGATGAAAGCGGGGCGGTGGTGGAACCGGCGATCCCTTCGTTTCTGGGGAAACTCGAGACCGGTGGACGAAGGGCGACCCGGCTTGACCTGGCGAACTGGCTGGTGTCGAAGGAGAATCCGCTGACGGCGCGCGCGTACGTAAACCGGCAGTGGCGGCTGTTCTTCGGGACAGGATTATCAAAGGTGCTGGATGATCTGGGCTCGCAGGGCGAGTGGCCGGCGCATCCGGAACTGCTCGGCTGGCTGGCGGCGGATTTCATGGATGGCTGGGACATGAAGAAACTGGTGAGGACGATTGTGACCAGCTACACCTACCGCCAATCGTCGTTGAGCACGCCGCAACTGGAGGAGCGCGATCCGGAGAACCGCTTGCTGGCGCGGCAGAACCGGTACCGGGTGGATGCGGAAGTGGTGCACGATGCGGCGCTCTCGATTTCAGGACTGCTGACGGAGAAGTTCGGAGGGCCGAGCGTGCGGCCGTATCAGCCGGACGGGTACCTGGCGGCGCTGAATTTTCCCAAGCGCGATTATTCGGCGAGCCGCGGGGAGGATCTCTACCGGCGCGGGATCTATACGATATGGCAGCGGACGTTTCTCCATCCGATGATGATGACGTTCGATGCTCCGGCGCGCGAGGAGTGTACCATCAACCGCACGAATTCCAATACGCCGCTCCAGGCGCTGGACCTGTTGAATGATCCCATCTTCGTCGAGGCGGCGCGAGTGTTCGCGCAGAACATCCTGAAGCAGGGAGGGCGCGGATTGGCGCGGCAGATGGACTGGGCGTTCGAGAGAGCGCTGAACCGGAAGCCAACGCTCGAAGAGCGGCGTGTGCTGTTGGACCTGCATGCGAAAAGCCTGACGCGGTTCCAGGCGAATCCGGCGGGGGCGAAGGAGTTTGTGGCGGTTGGCGATGCGCCGGTGGCGAAGGACCTGCCGGCGGCGAAGATTGCGGCCATGACGGCGGTGGCGCGCGCCATCTTGAACCTGCACGAGACGATTACCCGGAATTGAGAGCCATGGACCAGGAACGATTGCTGACGGAGATGAAGCGCCGGACCTTTCTCACGCGAGGGCTGGGATTGCTGGGTTTGAATGCGCTGCTCGATCCGAAGCTGTTCGCAGCGCCGGCGGCGAATCCGGACCGCTGGCAGGGGGTGGTGCATCCGCTGCACTTTCCGCGGAAGGCGAAACGGGTGATCTTTCTCTACCAGGCGGGCGGGCCGTCGCACCTGGAGACGTTCGATCCGAAGCCCAAACTTCAGGAGATGCACGGCAAGCCGATGCCGGATAGTTTCACGAAGGGCCAGCAGATTGCGCAGTTGCAGGGAAAGCCGCTGGTCTGCTTCGGGCCGCAGTACTCCTTCCAGCGCTTCGGCAAGGCGGGGATTGAAGTGTGTGAGAAGTTCCCGCGCATCGGGAGCGTGATCGACGACATCTGTGTGGTGCGTTCGATGTGGACCGAGCAGATCAATCATGATCCGGCGCACACGATCATGAACACGGGCGCGATTGTGACGGGGCGGCCGTCGATGGGATCGTGGCTGGTGTATGGTCTGGGGTCGGAGGCGGAAGATCTGCCGGGGTTCGTGGTCCTGACGTCGGCGGGCAAGGGCGGGCAGATGCAGCCGATCGCGGCGCGGCAGTGGTCGGCGGGGATCCTGCCGAGCAAGTTCCAGGGAGTGAAGCTGAACTCGATTGGAGATCCGGTGCTGCACATCGAGAATCCGGCGGGGCTGCCATCGGAGACGCAGAAGGATTCGATCGAAGCGATCAACGCGTTGAACCGGCTGGAGCACAAGGCGCTGGGCGATCCGGAGATCCTGACACGAATTGCGCAGTATGAGATGGCGTTCAAGATGCAATCGAGCGTGCCGGGTCTGGTGGACATGAGCAAAGAGCCGAAGGCGGTTCTCGAGATGTACGGGGCGCATCCGGGAGACGGCTCGTTCGCTTCGAATTGCCTGCTGGCGCGGCGTCTGGCCGAGCGGGGCGTGAGGTTCATTCAGCTCTACCATCGGGACTGGGATCATCACACCTCGGTGAAGCCGGGCGTGGCGTTCAAGGCGGAGGAAGTGGACAAGGCGACGGCGGCGCTGCTGACGGACTTGAAGCAGCGGGGGATGCTGGACGAGACGCTGGTAGTGTGGGGCGGGGAGTTTGGGCGGACACCGATGTCGCAGGGCGGCGATGGGCGCGATCACCACATCAAAGGGTTCACGTACTTGCTCGCCGGCGGCGGCATCAAGGGCGGGCTCGCTTATGGGGCGACGGACGACCTGGGGTATGCGGCGGTGGAGAATCCGGTAAGTGTGCACGATTTCCACGCGACAATGCTGTACGTCCTGGGGATTGACCACAAGCGGCTGACGGTGAAGTTCCAGGGCTTGGATGCGCGGTTGACAGGCATCAGCGGGGCGGTGGTGAAGGGGATTCTGGCCTGATGAGGCGCGGGCATGGAAAAGAAAACCGCTGTGTCTCTAACTTCGAGACGCATGTCGAAGATTGACAAAGTTGGATAACAAGGGTATTCTCAGAGAGAATTCGGAACACCGGCCATGAACGTGCATTTGACTCCAGAACTTGAACAAATGGTCCATTCGAAGGTCCAATCCGGCCGGTACAACTCGGCCAGCGAGGTCGTTCGCGAAGCGCTTCGACTCATGGAGCAGCGCGACGAGGTTCGCGCCATCCAGCTCCAGGAACTCCGTAACCGCCTCGACCGCGCCTTGGGCGAATCTGCCCGCGGCCAAGGCACGGACGGTGAAGAGTTTATGCGAGCGATGCTCGATGAATTAGACACGGCACATTCGCACAAAACCGGATGAGCCGCTACGTCCTGATGCCTGCGGCTAAAGAAGACTTGGCCGATATTCGTGACTACTACCTGCAAGAAGCTGGCTGGCGGGTTGCCAGGCAGATGGTTGTTGAATTCGTAGAGGCCTTCCGTTTTCTTGCTCGCACGCCAAGCGCAGGCCATGTCCGGCAAGATCTCGCCCAGGACCGGCCGATTCTCTTCTGGCCGATGCGGGACTACTTGATTCTGTACAAGCCGGCCACGCACCCGCTTGAGATCCTTTCGATCTTTCGAGGGAGCCGGGATGTTCCGGCGTTGATCGGACGTCGCAGATTGTAGAGCCCCCGAAGCATCCTCCTGCCATTTGTCCGGACCTTCAAAGACTTGACGCCGTCAGCACGAGGTCTAAAGGATGCGGCTGGCGTATCGCTTTGGCGCAATTCCCAGCCGCATTCCTACAGGTTACCGGCCCGCTTTCGCCGATTTTCTCATTTCTTCGAGCAGCGGTTTGAAGCGGTTGTGGTAGTAGTCGTAGTCGATCTGGCCGAGGGTGGCGGCGGCTTTCTGCGGTTCCTCGAGGAGAGGAGAGAGCAGCCTGCGGGCCTCTTTGTGATCGGCTTTGCTGACCTTGAGAGTGTGTTTGGTTCCCTCGATGGCCATCTGTTTGTAATCAGAGGCAAAGGGGCCAGCGAGGGCGACTCCGGCGTGGATGGCCGCCCTGGAGTTGGGGAAGCGCTCGACAAGTTCGCGGAGCGTGTCGTTTGCCGGCTGAAGGAATCGCGAACCGTCGAAGTTCATCACGCGGCCCACGGAATCGGAGAACAGGTCCTGGGCGATGTGCTGCTCCTCGTAGCCCTTGGGCGGGGCGACGCGAATGGTGACAGGTTCGGAAACGATGTCTTCGTTGGGGAGATGAACGCAGGCCTGGACGGTGTAGTAGCCGGGTTCGGCAATGTCCCATCCGTTGCGGCCGACGAGGAAGACGGAATCCTTCTTCTCCTCGCCGGGCATGAGGACGATGGAGTTCTCGTGCCAGCAGCGCTGGGAGAAGGTGATCAGTTCGCGGGCGGGTTTGCCGCGCTTCTTGATGACGATGGTCATGTGCTCGGGGGAGGCGAGCAGTTTCTCCTCCACCAGTTGCGGATGGGCGGTGATGTTCTTCAGGCTGAGGTGCACCACCACCGGCTCGAGGAATTCATATGCCGGGTTCTTGCCGGCGCATTCCACCGAGAGCGAGAATTTCGGCTCCGGGGAAACGTTGGCCTGCTGGAAGGCGTGGTGGTCGAACCAGTCG
Source organism: Bryobacterales bacterium (assembly GCA_020847975.1). Classification (GTDB taxonomy): domain Bacteria; phylum Acidobacteriota; class Terriglobia; order Bryobacterales; family Bryobacteraceae; genus CADEFT01. The sequence continues at coordinate 24,979 of JADLBD010000205.1, forward strand.
GCGTTGCCCTGTTCGACAAAGCGGAACGGAGCGTGGCGCATGAACAGCAGTTCGGTATTGCTGAAGCGGAACTCGAAGTCCGAGAAGAAGGCGGAAGTGCCTCCGGGGACGTTGTAGGGGTAGTTCATGAAGCTGCGCGCGAGGGGTTCGTTGGCGAGGGGGATCCACTGGACCCCGAGGTTCTTCTGCCAGGAGTGGGCGAGGTTGAAGGAATGGCCCATTTCGTGGCAGGCGGTCCAGAAGATCATGCGGTTCACCCAGGCGGCGGGGGCGGGGTCGCCGGCCGGCGGATTCTTGATGAAGGAATCGAGGAACAGCGAAGTGCCCTGGCGGTGGTTGGGGCCGATATCATCGAACATGATGCCGCCGAGGCTGGTCCCCATCTCGTGGAGCGAAGCGAAGAAGGTCCACAGCGCCCACTGCGGGGCGTTCATGAACTTGGACCAGTGGATCTGCATCGCGTCATGCATCTCCATGTCGCTCCATTTCGCGTCGGCGCCGGCTTCGGCAATAGGAACGGTGTCGCCGCCGCCGGAGATGGTGACATCGAAGCCGGTGCGGCGGTAAACGGTGGCAATGCTGAGGTTCTCGACGGGCAGCGACGCCGGCCGGTTCGGATGGGAACCGGTGTTGTAGGAAAGCACCGGCGTGATCCCTTCGGCGGCGTCGAATTCAAAGTTGACGGGGTGGAAATAGCGGGACTTGTATTTGAATGTCCGGACCTTCGTCGATGCTCCTCCCCCGGTGAAGGTGACCTTGGCGCTTTGCGGGGAGAAGAGGGTCCGCGTGACCTCGATCTTGACATGTGTTTGAGGGATGAGAGAGAGATTGCCGTCCTTGTACCAGATGTTTCCTTCGTAGGTATTGGACCCTGTCTTGGCGATGTCCGCAATCCAGTACGCCGGCGTGACCCGGAAACCGGAGATCTGTCCGCTCGCTTTCATTTGGGGGTAGTTGCCATCCACGTCGAGGCGCAGTTCTTCATAGGGAAGAAGCAGCGAGACGGGCGAAGGGGTGATTGTTTCCGTCGCTTCCACTCCTCCCACAGGCCCGGGTCCCGGCACAGGGCCCGGGATAGGAGTGGGAATTGGCGTTGGAATGGACGGGAGAGGTTCCAAAGGAAGCAGCAGCGAGTACGTATAGAGGCCGCTGTTAGGCAGGAACAGCGGCAAAGGAATGGTGGGGGTTGGAAGGCTGACGGCCTCCGCGGTTTCTTCGGCTTTCATTTTAGCGACGGCTTCCTGAATGGTGTCGCGCTTGGAGTGGGAGTTTGCCACGAGAGTACTCTCCTTTACTGAACTGCTGTGCGGCATGGCGCCCAGACGCAAGAACCGCACGTTGTTGATCCCGGGGAACGTGAATAGACCTTTCCTCCGGAGATCCAAACGAAGTTGACTATCGCGAGCAAGCCGGCACGCGCTCCTCCGCGGGAGGACAAGCGCGTGTCAGACGTACCCGAATGGCTCGCGCGAGGGATGGACCAGGATGCTGCCATCCGCTGCGAGCGATACGCCGACATAGAGGTCCTGGGAGAGATCCAGAACCATGGATCGCGAAGCGCCGGACCGGGGAGTGGAAACCTCGACAGTGGCTTGCTGGGAAGGAAGTTCGAAAGAACGGGTATCGGCAAAGCCGATTTGCGTACGCGTCTTCGGAGTGCCCCGGTAGACTTCGCTCCCGTTGAGGAGCAAAACAACGGTCTCACCCGAAAAACCTTCTTGCAAGTCCACTTTCAAGACAGGCATTTCCGGCGCCTCCGGACGGGGTCCGCCATGCAGTTTTCAGCCGCGGGCCGCAACCACGTTCCGTAAAGAATTGTGACACGAATTTCGCGAACGTGACAGATTAATGTTCATGAATTTTCGATTTCTAATTCGAGGCGCGGGCGCAGGCTGGGGCCGGGAGGCGGAAAGTGTAACGAAGATTACTAAAACGTAGCGCGCCGAAGAAGTTCATTGCCAGACGGACAGAGGCAGGAGATAATAAGGGCGTAGGATGCCAATGCTCGTGAGTGCCGGGGTTTCTTCCGGCGTGGGAGCCTAATTTGTGAAACGTACCAGTTCTGACGATACGCTGCGCTGTTCGTTTTGTCATAAGAGTCAGGACGTAGTTGGCAAGCTCATTTCATCCCCCAGTGATTATCCCCGAGCTTA
>JADLBD010000206.1 GCA_020847975.1 Bryobacterales bacterium
ACGATACTGTCGAAAATGGCCTCCACGATGACCTCGGAATCCTTGCGGGTCATCTCCACGACACGGGACACTTCTTCAATTAGATCCGCTTTAGTCATTTCTTGTGTTTTCTCCCATTTCTTGCCGGAACGCGATGGCAGTCTACCGGCCCTCCCCCTGTCCCTTCAGGTGAATCACCTCTTCAATCGTCATGGTGGCTGCGGCGGCCTGGCGCTGATAATCTTCCAGGCGAGTCCTCTCCTCCTCCTCCGTGACGGCGCGCACGCTGAGGCCGATCTTCTTTTCCGCCTCGTTGAGTTTGATGATCTTGAAATCAAACTCCTCGCCCACCGGCAGCGCGGGTTCGTCGCGCTTCGAGGCGGCGCCCGGAATCTCGGAATTGTGGCACAATCCTTCCACACCCGGCGCCAGTTCGACAAAAACACCAAAGTTCGATGCGCGGCAGACTTTTCCGCGCAGGATGTCGCCCACCTGGTGCGAGCGGAAAAAAGACTCCCAGGCGTCGGGCTGCAACTGTTTGATGCCGAGCGACAGCCGCCGGTTGTGCGCGTCGATGTTGAGGATGACGGCCTGCACCATCTGTCCCTTCTTCAGCATTTCCGACGGGTGCTTGATGCGCTTCGTCCACGACAGGTCCGAGATGTGGACAAGCCCGTCGATGCCTTCCTCAATTTCGATGAACGCGCCGAAGTCCGTGAGTTTGCGCACGCGCCCCTCGACCACCGAACCGATGCTGTAGCGCTCTTCCACCGTGGTCCAGGGATCCGCTTCGAGCTGTTTGATCCCGAGGGAGACGCGTTTCTCTTCGGGTTTGACGTCCAGCACGACAACCTCGACGCTGTCGCCCGCCTTCACGACCTTCGAAGGATGTTTCAATCGCCGGGACCAGGTCATCTCGGTGATGTGAATCAGACCTTCTACTCCGGGTTCGAGTTCGACAAAGGCGCCGTAGTCGGTGATGGACACGACACGCCCGATCACGCGGAGCCCGATGGGATAGCGCTCCACCACCGAGTCCCACGGGTCGGCGTGAAGCTGCTTCAATCCAAGCGAAATGCGCTCCTTGTCTTTGTCGAACTTGAGCACACGTACCGTGATCTGATCCCCGACATGAAGGATCTCGGCGGGATGGCCGACGCGTCCATAGGACATGTCGCTGACATGCAGCAATCCGTCGATACCGCCCAAATCGATGAACGCGCCGTAATCGGTGAGGTTCTTGACCACGCCGGTGACCACCGCGCCCTCGGCGAGTACATCGAGCGCCGCTTCCTTGCGATGAGCCAGGTCCTCTTCGATGGCGAGCTTACGCGACACCACCACATTTCCGCGCCGGCGGTTGAGCTTTACAATGCGCACCGGAATGTCGGTTCCGATGAGTGAATCCAGGTTGTGCACGGGCCGCACGTCGACTTGCGAGCCCGGCATGAACGCTTTGGCTCCGACATCCACCAGCAGGCCGCCTTTGATGCGTCCAATCACGCGGCCGAGAATGGGAAGGCTCTCCTGAAAGGCCTTCTCGAGGGTGTCCCAACTGCGCAGCCGCACCGCTTTTTCGTGGGAAAGGGTGATGTAGCCTTCCACGTGCGGGGCGTGCCGGTCGACCATGACGTCGATGGAGTCGCCGGGCTGCACAGTGATGGAGCCATCGGGAAGTTGGAACTCGGCGATGGGGACAATGCCTTCGGACTTGTATCCGAAGTCGACAATCACTTCCTTATCTGTAATTTTAAGGATGTGCCCGGCCAGAATCTCGCCTTCAGCCGGCGCGGCAAAGTGAGAGTAGTCATCGAGCAGTTGCTCGTACTCATCGCCAGCGGCCGAAATCGGCGTCTCTGGGGTGCGATCCTCTGGTTGATCGGCCATCGCCATATCTCCGAGCCAGCGGCTGCGGTTCCAGCTACAGGAATCGGCACGCGGACCGTAGCGAGCGTCGCTATGCAACCCCTGATACCGACAAGCCGTTGAAAGATCAGTACTTCAGAAATATAGCGGAGTGGGGTGGGGAAGTCAACCGGAGGGTAACGGGACGAAGGGCGAGAAATGCCTCCGGGAATATTTTTTTTGGGTGCGAGCCGTTCCGGATCTGCCTTTCGAGCGCACCACCTGGAAGTGGAAGAGCGGCAATAAAGAGAAGGGCGAGTTTGAATCCTTTTTGCAGCGGCGGGACTCTTCCTATATAGAGTCGACCGGAAAGTCAGAATAAAGGCTGAGACCGGCAACTCCGGGTTCTTTCGAATAAATGGATTCATCTCGCCAGCACAGGCGCCGTGACGGCGCCTTCCGCGAAACCATCTTGCGGATGCGCCGCGTGATCTGATGCCTGGAACGGCCGGTATTCCGGTTTGAGACGCCTCCCTGAAGGCGCCAACTCACCTCCCGGCCAGCCGCTCTACAGCGGCACAGGGCAGAACAGACCATGCGAAGGTGTCTGCTAGTTTCGAGAGCCGGACACGGCGCCTGACTGGCACTCCTTCCTGTCTCTTTTTTCAGTGTAAGCTCCAGCTGCCGCGGATCTTCGTGAACCGCGGCTTTTTTCTTGCTTTCAACAGGTAGGGTGTATGATCCGGTCAAGGTGAAGGCGGACCATCTCCCGCGCGCGCCGCAAGCGCGATTTCACGGCCGGCAGGCTCAGTCCCAGGCGAGCGCAGACTTCCCTGGCGGGCAATCCCTCGATGTCATGCATCAGGTACACCTCCCGGTAAATCCCTGGAAGCGCATCGAAAGCCTGTTTGAGGTGAACGTCCAGTTCCTCCTCCATGGCCGCTTCGTCCGGCGGCAGAGCGGCTGACCGCAATTCCGGAATGCCGGGCGGAAGCCGGTCGATGCCGGTGGTGGGGTGATGAGCCTGCTTCTTCCTCATTCGGTGGTAGGTGCGGCGCGCGATTTGAGCCAGCCATGCCCGGAAGGATTCCGGGTCGCGCAATTCGTCTCGCGAGCGGAAAGCCTTGGCTAAGGCTTCGATGAGAATATCCTCGGCATCTTCGCGGTTGTGACACATGCGCAGCAGTTGGCGGTAAACGGCGTCCTTGTGTTCCTGCGCTAGAGTCTCAAAATCCATGAGGGTAAGCGTTGATGAGGAGCAAGACTTGTACCAGATCCGTGAACCGTAACCGCCCATGTTAAGATGAGGGCGGTGCCGCCGATTTCCCCCCTTTTTCAGAAGGACTCACGCCAGGTTTTCCAGTGTTCCCCCCTCCTTGCCTACCCTTGGCTGGAGCATGGTTTCGGCACCCGTCACTCGCAATCCTGGAACTTCGGGCCATCCGCAACATTGAAGCAAATCCATTCCGATGTGGTGGTTACGGTTGGGGTTCAGGAAGGCGTGCTGGGGGAGGGCGACGCCTTGATTACGAATCGGCGCGGGATCTTCCTCACGGTGCGGACAGCGGACTGTGTGCCGATTCTGATTGTGGATTCCCGCCGCCAGGCCGTAGCGGCCATTCATGCCGGCTGGCGAGGGAGCGCCCACTCGATTGCGATCAAGACCATTCGCCGCCTGGGTGAGGAATTTGACTGTGCGCCAAGTGACCTCATTGCGGCAATAGGCCCTGCAATCGGCGCTTGCTGCTATGAAGTCGGAGGCGAAGTCATGGGGTGTTTTGAGCCATGGCTGGACAGCGGCTCAAGGCAGGCGAGTTCATTTCTCGACCTGGTCGATGTGAACCGTAGACAACTATTGGAGGCAGGGCTGACGGACGCGCGCATATTCTGCGCGCAGACATGCACCAAATGCGCTTCGCGGGAGTTTCACTCCTACCGGCGCGATCAGAGCAGCGCAGGCAGAATGGAGTCCGCGATCGGCATCGTCTGAAGGGGCCTGGCAGCCTTACCAGACACGAAAGGCGCGGACACAATCCGCGCCTTTCATCCATAAGATTTCAAGGTGCTTAGGCTGCCGTCATCATCTCTTCGAAAAGGTCCGAATCGTCGAACCTCTCACGATGGCGGTCGGCCATCTCCTGACAGCGGATACAGTAGGGCGACCAAGGCACGGCAGCCAGTCGCTTCGGGCTGATCTCTTCCTCGCAATGCACGCAGGTGCCAAAGGTTTCATCCTCGATGCGGCGCAGCGCGGCTCGCACGTTGCGCAGCAAGTTGGATTCACGGTCGAGGTTGCGGATGGCCAGTTCACGCTCGGCAGCGTGCTGGACTTCGTCCAGGGCATCCGGACTCTTTTCGATGGCGATTGCATCGCGGTTGCGGAGCACCGCCTCGAGTTCAGCCTGCTTCGTCTCCAGGATTGCTTTAAACTTGTTCAGTTCGCTCTTCGTCATTTTGTTTTCGCTCCTCTCTCCTCTCGGATCGATATTTTTGTTCTTGTTTTCCTTCTTCTTTCCCTCTGAAACCGTATAGACGCTGGCTCCAGGAGAAAGGTTTCACAAATCTTAGTGGACCGCGCTAAGGATTCTTAATGCTGGAGCCGCAAAAATCCCTCTCGTCCCATCAAAGGCTCCAATCTGCTTTTGAGTCTCCACAGTATACCACGTACCAGCAATTCAGTTGCCATCGCCCGCCGCTTTTCTCACCTTTTTTCTCCAGCGGGAATTGCATCTCTTATCGTCTCCTCCGGCCCTTTTGATTACGTCTCCGCAAATCTTTATTGACGGAGTTTCTTCACCAAAGTTTCAAGTTTTCTTCACCCTCCAAGAGTCCAAACTCTTGTTTCTCTCCATCCGGCGCCGTCCCCGTCTGCCCAAAAGATACCATCCCGCCACTGGGTATCCCTCCCGCGCTGCAACTTGAGCCGTATCACCCGCAGGGCGGTATACTCGTAGGTTGTCTTCCTCCCCCAGATCCCCACGGGTTGCATGCGCTGTCCTCGTGCCTTTGCTCATTCTGTTTCTTTTCAATGGATTGGCAATCATTCCACACATCGGAATCCAGACCGACGAGGCCATTTTTTCAAGCCCGCTGTTCCCCGGCGGCTCCGGCTGGTTCGAAATTTCCATCTTCAAGAAAAAAGTTCCATTCATGGTGATGACCTATCTGGGGGCGGTCAAAACCGGCCTCTACTGGCTTCTCCTGCACATCTGGACGCCCTCCGTTTACCTTCTGCGGGTGCCGGTTCTCCTGCTGGGTCTGCTGAGCATCGTCATCTTCTATTTCTTTGCCCTCCGCGCGACGACTCCGCCCACTGCTCTGTTCTCTACCGCCCTTCTTGCCACCGACACCAGCTATCTTCTGACGACCGCCATGGACTGGGGCCCGGTTGCCATTCAGCACCTGTGTCATGTCACCGGCCTTTTTCTGATTCTTAAGTCCTATCAAACCAACCGTTTAGTTCCCCTAGCCGGAGGCTGCTTCGCGCTCGGACTCGGTCTCTGGGACAAGGCCCTTTTCTTATGGATGCTCTCCGGCGCCGGGTTAGCCTGTCTCATCGTCTTCTTCACTGAAGTAAAGCGCTTTCTCACGGCACGGAAGATCATCACCGCCGGATTTTTCTTTCTCCTCGGCGCCTTGCCTTTTGTCATCTACAACATACGCCGCCCGTTGGAGACCTTCCGCGGCAATGCCTCCTTTTCAAGCGACGATCTATCGAACAAAATCCATCTGCTGCCTTACACTTTGAACGGCTCCGTCCTTTTCGGCTACCTGGTGGACGAAGATTGGGCGGTGAAGACCCCCGGTGAACCTCGAACGGCTGTCGAGAAGGCCTCGCTCGCCCTGGCGCATTTTAGCGGGGAGAGGCGTAAGAACCTCAATTGGTACGCCTTTGCGGGGGCGCTGCTGCTCACCCCCCTCCTGTTGGCTACTCTCTGGCGGCGTCCGGTCCTGTTCCTGCTACTGATGATGGCCGTGGCCTGGGCGCAAATGCTTGCCACCAAAGGCGCGGGCGGCGGCGCGCATCATGCCATCCTGCTGTGGCCCTACCCTTTACTACTGGTGGGAATTGCCGCCTCCTGGATTGCGTCGAAACTCGGCCGCCATGGGACGCCGTTCCAGGTGGGATTGGCGGTTCTGCTGTGCGGTTCCGCCCTGCTGGTGAACAACAACTATCTACGCCAGGCCATCCGCGATGGCGGAGCGGCCAGTTGGTCTAACGCAAATTTTACTCTCGCCTCGGAATTGGGAAAATTTCACGCCTCGAAAATCTACCTGATCGATTGGGGTATGTTCGACAACACCCGGTTCCTGACATCCGGGCGTCTGCCGCTCCTTCTCGGGAGCGATCCTCTGATGCACCCGGAGCCCACACCCGACGAGATGCGCTTTGTGAAATTCATGGTGGAAGACCCTAAGGCAATCTTCGCCGGCAATACGGACGACAAGCAGGTGTTCCCGGAGGTGAATCAGAGGATGAATGCGCTTGCCGCGCGCCTTGGCTACCAGCGCGAACTGCTCGAAACCGTTTACGACTACCACGGCCGCCGGTTCTACGAGATCTTCCGGTTCCACCCCAAGGCCGCGGACAAGAACCCTATTTCGCCTCCAACCCGATCATCGAAACGATAATCCCTAGCTCACGCCCCTCCACCGAGCCCGCCGCCAGAAACTTGTCCAATGCGAACTCGATCGATACAGGGTCGTCCCCATGAAATGCCGAAGCCGGCGCCTCCCGGCGAAAGGTATAGTCTCCGCTCTTCGAGTACGTTTCCCCATCGATAGGCGTCCCGTTGACATTTGCCGTCAGCCGGACGGGACCCACCCTGCTCAGCACAGACTCCGGCATGGAAAACTTGAGCAGCACCCACGCGCCGTCCTTGTCCGCATTCAACGGCGGGCGAAGCGTGACTGTGAAGTTGCCCTTGGTCCAGCGCCACGAATTGGATTCGAGGGCATGGAATCCGCGAACCAACTGCGCCGACGTCCGCGGATCAGCGACGCTGACCACCGAACGCAGCCCGTTTTCTCCCTGATCCACGGCTCCCGCACGGACCCGCTGCGGCTTCCTGCATCCACCGGTGAAAGCGAGCAGGCCGATGGCAAGCGCCGCTGTGGTCAGTCTCCGCACTTTTCCACCTGGACGAGGCAGCTATAGAAGGTGGGACCGCCGCCGATATCGGTCAGACGCGGAGAGGTGAGTGTGTTGATGCCGGCCCGATTGGGCGAATGCTTCGGCCAGCGGACCGAAGGGGCCCGGACCACTCCGGGGCGGACGGCGCCGTTCACGGACGCCTTGAGCAGCACGCTTCCACGAGCGTTGAAGACACGCACCTGATCTCCAGTTTCGATTCCCCTGACAGCGGCGTCCCCGGTGTGCATCCACAGTTTCGAGGTGTCCTCATCCGTTTCCGCGCGGTGGCCAAAGGTCGAGTTCATGCTGTTGTCGTTCTTCGAGCAGACCATTTCGAGTGGATATGCTTCGCGCAGTTTCTCATCCCCCAACCGCGATTCCACCGGCGGCGTGTAGTGGAGACCGCCGGTACGGAATTCACACTTCCCATCCGGGGTGGGAAAGCCTCCCTTGGCAAAAGGCCGGAAGCGCTCCTCGGGCGCCGAGACGTTCAGCCGGACGGACCGTTCCCGCTCCAACTTTTCGAGGGTGATGCCCTCGAGAAAGGGATGCCCCGAGTCGAGAGCACCCCGCATCATGTCGTCTTCGCTGTCATCGAAACACGCATCGTCAAAGCCCATCCGCGCGGCCAGAAGACGGAAGATTTCGACATTCGACTTCGTCTCTGGGGGAGCGGGCAGAGCCGGACGCGCCATCTGCACATAATGATGCCCGTAGCCGAGATAGAGGTCCGTGTGTTCGAGGAACGTGGTGACCGGCAGCACGATATCGGCATAGTGGGCCGTATCCGTCTCAAATTGTTCCAGCACCACGGTGAACAAATCATCGCGCGTCAGCCCACGGCGAACACTTGTCTGGTCCGGAGCAATGGCCGCCGGGTTTGAATTGTAGACCACCAGCGCGCGCACCGGCGGATTTCTCGTCTCCGCCAGCACACGCCCCAACTCCGCCATGTTCAGCACCCGCGCTTCCCGGCCCAGCGCGGAGCGCTGCTGCAACTCCGGCATTTCGAGAGCAAGACGGTTGAATTGGAAAGTTTGCGAAGTGGACATGAGCATCCCGCCGCCCTCATCCTTCCAGGCGCCGGTAAGCACAGGCAGGTAGGCGATGGCCTGCACCGCGCGGCCGCCTCGTTCGCTGCGGTTCACGCCATAGTTGAGCCGGATGGCGGCGGGTTTCGTTGTCGCATATTCGCGCGCCAGACCGATGATCTCCTCCTTGGCGATCCCCGTGAGCGCCGCCACACGCTCCGGCGGATAATCCTGTACGTGGCGGCGCAGGTCCTCCACGCCGCGAGTGTGTTCGATAACGTACTCCCGGTCATGCAGGTTTTCGTTCAGGATGACATGCATCATCCCCAGCGCCAGCGCCATGTCCGATCCCGGTTGAATGCCGTACCATCTGTCGGCAAGGGCTCCTGTACGGGTCTTCACCGGGTCGATGACATAGAACTTCGCGCCGTTGCGCCGCGCTTCGACAACGAACGGCCAGAGATGAACGTTGGTGCCCAGGATATTTGCGCCCCAGGCGATGATGAGCTTCGCCTGAGGGATCTGTTCGGGCTCCAGGCTGTAGCGAACTCCCATCGCTTCGAGCATTCCGGCATTGCCGGCTGAAGAACAGATGGTGCGATCGAGACGGGAAGCGCCCAGGCGGTGGAAGAACCGGCGGTCCATGCCGGAGCCGTTCAGCAGCCCCATGGTGCCCGCGTAGCTGTAAGGCAGAATCGCCTCGGGCCCTTCCCGATCCGCGATTTCATGCAATCGCGCCGCGATCGTATCCAGCGCTTCGTCCCAGGAGATGCGTGCGAATCTCCCCTCTCCCTTCGCACCCACGCGCCGCAGCGGGTGGAGCAGCCGCTCGGGGTTGTATTCCCGCTCGAGATATTGCGCCACCTTCGCGCACAGAAACCCACGCGTGATGGGATGGTCCGGGTTGCCGCGCAGCTTCGTTGCCTTGCCATGCTGCACCGTCACCAGCAGGGAACAGCAATCGGGGCAATCCAGGGCGCAGACCGAATGCTTCACCTCAACCTTGGCCGTAGGGGACACATTTGCAATTATATCGTCCGTACTGCGAACCTGAAATTTCGCCCGCATGATCATCTGCCACAACCTCACCCGCCAATACGGGCCGGCCGCCGTGGTGGACTCCATCTCGTTCCAGCTTCCACAAGGCAGCCTCTGCGCTTTCCTGGGCCCGAACGGGGCAGGGAAGTCGACCACGGTGAGAATGCTCACCGGACTGTTGCGGCCTACCTCCGGCACGGCTACGGTCGCCGGCCTCGCTGTCAGCGAACAGACCGTGGAATTGAAGCGAAGAATCGGAGTGCTGCCCGAACAGCTCGGCCTGTTTGACCACCTCACTGTCGAAGAGCATCTGCACATGGCCGGGCCCATTTACGGCCTGTCGAAGAGCGAGACGCACACCCGCGCTTCCCAATTGCTGCGGGCGCTCGTGCTCGAACACGGCCGGAATACATATGCCGACCACTGTTCTCACGGCATGCGCAAGAAAACCGCGCTCGCCATGGCGTTGATCCATAACCCGATGGTGCTCTTCCTCGATGAGCCGTTCGAGGGCATCGACCCCGTCACCTCGAAGACCATTCACGACCTGCTGCTGACTCTTTCCGGGCGCGGCGTGACTGTTTTCTTTACCTCCCACAGTCTCGCCATCGTCGAGCGTATCGCCACGCATTACATCCTCATCCGCCAGGGACGCATCGTGTGGAATTCCACGGCCGGGGAACTTCCCTCCTCGCTCGAGCAGATGTACTTCGATCTGGTGGAGGAACCAAAATCAGAGGACATTCCGTGGCTCGGATTGAACCTCTCCTGAAAGCGCTCGCCACGGCCACGTGGCGCGAACTGCACGACCTCAATGCGATCACCGCGAACAATTTCTTCCTGTTCTGTTTGTTGCTGTCGCTCCAGCCGGCAAGCGCGGTGTTCCTTTACGTCGTTTTCGGCCTGCTCCTGTTCTTTCCCCTGAGCGCCGATCCGATGCGCAAGATTCCGCGCGACAGGCTGCATCTTCTCCCGCTCACCACGGGAGAACTCATCCTGGTGCGCATTGCCAGCGTCTTCCTGAGTCCCGTCATCTGGCTCATTCTCGGCATACTGCTGTGGGGCGGAGACCGCTTTCGCGGGCTTTCTTACGAGCTGCTCATTCTCGCCGTGTTCGCCAATGGCGCCGCCATCCTCGGGGAGCGCCTGCTCGGCAGCGCTCCCCGTCTCAGCCTGCTGCGCGATATTCCCGAGCTTCCAGGCGTCCTTGGAGGACTGGTGCGCAAGAACCTTCGCGAGATGCTCCACGTGCTCGATACCTACGCCGGGCTTGTGTTGACCGCCGCGGGAGTCTACTACCGCTTTTCCCGGCCCGATCCCCAGCCCGATGCGTTGTTCGGCGTCACCATGCTGGTGGTTCTCTCGCTCAGCACCTATGCCCAGCGGCTGTTCGCTCTGGACGCCGCGCGCGGATTCACGCGCTACCTGCTGATGCCCCTGCGCGGCTGGCAGATCCTGCTCGCCAAAGACATCGCCTTCCTGATCGTGCTGGCAGTGCTGGTGGCCCCGCTTGACCCGTTCCCCGGTCTTGCCGCCGGACTCGCCGTACTCGCGGTGGGCCATGAGCCGAGCGTGATGTCTCCCGTTCCTCAGCCGCGCTGGCGCTTCGTTGCCGGCGCTTCCATCACACACGGGATCATCCAGACAGTGCTGATGTTCGGAGCCGGAACCGCTGTGTCGCGGTTCCACTCGCTGGTTCTGTTGCCGTTTGCGGCCATCTGGGCCGCATCGCTGTTCTACTTCGGCCGGCGCTTCGACCGGCGTTGAATGGCCGGGCTGCCTACGGAATCACCGGCAGCACAATGTGCGAAGGATGGGCCGCCGTATGGTAGATCTTCTGCGTGGCCACCTTCGTATTGGAAGTGGTTCCGAATGGTTCGCCCGTATTCGGATTACGGTCAAACTGCGGGAAATGGCTGCTCGTAATGTCCACGCGGATGCGATGCCCCTTCAGGAACGCGTTGCTGGTGCCCACCATGTCAATCTGGAACTCGTAAGTCTTTCCCGGCTCCAGCAGTTTAGGCGTCGCCGGAGATTCACGATAGCGCGCCCGCACGATTCCCTCCGCCATGGGCAGCGAGCGCCCGTCCGGATAGACGTCAATCAACTTCGCCACGAAATCCGTATCGACGCAATCGGAACTTGCATACAACACCACCTTCACCGGGCCCGTTACTTCGATGTCCCGGTCAAGATACTCGGAGGTGTACGCGAGGATATCCCCGCGTCCTTCGATCCGCCGCTGATCGATGGGTCCGGCGGGAGTGGGCGTTCCGCAGCAGTTGTTCCCTCCCGTGCTTGGCACCGGGTTCATCGGATCATAGCGGTAGGCGTCCGGCTTGCTCTCCGCCGCCGGCGCATTCCACGAGAGGCGGCCATCGCCATTGCCCGTATTCGCGGCGCCGCCGCTGTGGAAATACATCTTGCGATACTGTGTCCGCGCCAGCGGATATTCGTTCTCTCTGCGCCAGATGTTCTTCCCCATGACATACAGCGTCACCGGCGGCTCTGAACCAATCCCGTCATCCTTACCCTTGAGCCAGTAATCGAAAAACCGCAGCGCCGCCGCCGACTCATCCACGTGCGCGGGAACGCCGAAATCGAGATCTCCGTATTTCTGCGAACTGCCGTGCCCCCACGGGCCGATCAGCATGCGGCTTCCCTTGCGCGCCTGTTCGGTCTTTCCGCGCGAGGACATACCTACGTAGCCGTGCAGCGTGCCCTGACTGAAGATATCGAACCATCCGCCCATCGTGTATACGGGCACATTGATCTGGTCGAACATCTCCTCGGCGTTGATCTTCTTCCAGTAGTCGTCGTAGTCGGGATGATGGATCCAGTCGTCGTAGAACTTCGCATGGCGTCCGGCGAGTTCCTGCATGTTGATCAGAGGCAGATGCCACAGCAAGTGGTCATAGCTGAGGCTCGGGGGACCGCCCGCCATGGTGTGCGGTCCGGTGTTCTGCATGATGCGCGATTCCTGCCGCACCGGACCCCATCCGAAATTGAACGACAGCCGCCAGGCGCCATTGAGCGTGATCCAGTTGTGATAGAGGCTTGTCGAAGCCACCTGCGGCACGATGCAGACCAGGTGCGGCGGTTTCGCCATCGCCGCGCGCCACTGCACGTGGCCGAGATAGGAGCCTCCTTCCATGCACACCTTGCCGTTTGACCACGGTTGTTTTGCCGCCCACTCCACCGTGTCGTAGCCGTCTTCGATATCGTTGCGGAACGGCTCCCACTTGCCGTCCGATTCGTGGCGTCCGCGCACGTCCTGATAAACGAAAGCGTAGCCACGCTGCGAGAAGAACACCGCCGCTGTATAAGCGCTCGGATAGCGCTCCGTGCTGTAGGGGGTGCGAGAAACAATCACCGGATAGCGCCCCTGGCCAACCGGACGATAGACATCCGCGTATAAGTTCACGCCGTCGCGCATGGGAATGGCAACGAGATTCTCCAAGTGGACGTCGTTGGTAGCAGGATACGGGGCAGGGAACTTCACCTGCGCGGCAGCGGAGGCCGCCAGCAGTAGGAATGCGAATCTAAACATGATGTTGGAATTGTATGCCATTCCGCCCGTGAGATTCGCGCTCACCAGGAAACCTCGAACCCACCGCGGAGATCCGCAGCCGCAGGCTAGGCCTTCGGCACCCGGTCCCAGGGGACGACATTGGCCCGCCCGGCCCATGCCTCCCACTTTTGCTTCAACTCCTCGGCCTTTGCCGGATGGTCTGCGATGCGGTCCAGCATTTCGGTACGGTCCGTCGCCAGGTCGTAGAGTTCCCACCTGCCGGGGAAGCGCGACACCAGTTTCCAGTTCCCCTGCCGCACGGCGCGGTTTCCTTCGTGCTCCCAGAAAATCTCTGAATGCCCTTCGCGCTGCCTGCCTTCGAGCACGGGACGAAGACTCTTGCCCTCGAGAGGGGTGATGCGATTGCCCTGGTAGGTCCGCGGATATGTGGCGCCGGCCACGTCCACACAGGTGGCCATCAGGTCAATCAGGTGGCCGGGTTGGTGGGTGAGCGTCCCCTTCTTTTCGATGACTCCCGGCCAGCGCGCGATCAGCGGAGTGGAGATGCCTCCTTCATGCACCCAGTGTTTGTACAGCCGGAACGGCGTATTGCTCGCATTCGCCCATCCCTTTCCGTAGCTTTCGTAGGTGTCCGCGGGTCCCGGAGCCACGCCGGGATCATTGCCGTAGCGAACCGCTCTGCCATCGCGCGTCTTCACCGGCGCATGATACGGCCATGTCTTCCCATTGCGGTGCAACTCTTCCGCGCAGCCGCCATTGTCGGCCAGAAAAAGGATCAGCGTATCCTCTTCGATGCCTGCCTCCTTCACCTTCGCCAGTATCCGTCCGATGTTCTGATCCATGCGGTCAACCTGCGCGGCATATACTTCCATGCGCTGAGCCTGCCACTCCTTGTGTGGCTCCTCTTTCCATGCCGGAACGTCCGGATCGCGCGGCGTCATCTTCCATCGCCTGTCCACGATGCCCAGGCGGATCATCCGCTCGTACCGCTCCTGGCGCAGGGCGTCCCAGCCGTCCTTGTAACGGCCGCGGTATTTCGCGATGTCTTCCGGCAGCGCGTGCAGCGGCCAGTGCGGCGAGGTGAACGCCACGTAGAGAAAGAACGGCTCCGGCTTGCGCGCGTACTCGCCGATGAATCCCGCGGCGTGGTTGGCGATGGCGTCCGTGTAGTAATAACGCTGCGGCTCCGCGCGGATGGACGTATTGTCGCGGGTCAGCGTCACCGGATCGTAGTAGCTCGCCGCGCCGCCAATCGTGCCGTAGAAATGCTCGAAGCCGCGTTGCAGCGGCCAGTTATGCTTCGATTCCGAAACCGGCGTGACGTGCCATTTGCCGCTCATGAGGGTGTGATAGCCCGCGGGCCGCAGAGCCTCGGCGATGGTCACACACTGGCGATTCAGATCGCCGCGGTAGCCCGGCAGATGCCGGTCATCCATCATGTGCCCGATGCCCGCCTGGTGCGCATACAATCCGGTCAACAGCGTCGCTCGCGTGGGACAGCAGCGCGCCGTGTTGTAGAACTGCGTAAAGCGCACACCCTCGCCCGCAAGCCGGTCGATATTCGGCGTATGAATCTCTCCTCCGTAGCAGCCGACGTCGGAGAATCCCATGTCGTCCGCCATCATCAGGATGATGTTCGGCCGCTTCCGCCCCGCCGCTGTCGCCGCGGCCGCTCCCGCGAGAGATTCGAGAAAAGCACGCCTTGTAGTCTGCATGGAAAGGACACTCTATCAATGGGTCTTCGCACGATTCAACCGGCCACTTCCACCCAATGAATATGGCAGGCGCTGGCGGCGCGAAGGTCCAGCACTACGAATCCATTCAATCCTTGGGGAGCGTCCCAACAGGAAAACCCCGCCGCCGGGCCCGGCTTCCCGCCTTCCTCTCTTCCCGCGGGCTTACAGAGATCCCCGTTTGCGCGCAGTTCGGAAATCTCCCCGCCCTCCACTTCCAACCGCACTCTCGCCCGGCTCAGGCGAGGACCCACGTGCAGCCGGAAGGCCGCCCATTGTCCCGCCTCGACCTTCTTCGGCAACTGCGCCGCCGCCGCCTCGCCCGGAGCCCACGTATCGGCATAGGTCACCACATGCCGCCGCTTCTTTCCCGCAAGCGTCGCCAGTTGCCCGCACTCGCGCAGAAGCGTTGGGTAATTCTCCCGGTCCGGCATCTCCGTCTGCGAATCCATGTAGTTGAACAGATACACACGATCCGCTCCGCGATCGAGCAACGAAGCCGCCGCCCCGCGCACCGTTTCGATGGAATTGAACTGGAGCGGCCGGTAGCCGGCATACGGCCGCAGCAGCAATTCAAGGCCTGCGGCCAGGGTCACCTGATCCCCCGCCAGGCGCCGCCACAGTTCCAGCGGCATGTCCGTTTCGATGCTCGCCCAGAACGGCGTCACCACCAGCAGGTCCACCAGACCTTCGCGAGCCCAGAGCGCCCCGTCGAGCCCCATCTCGCGCGCGGTTTCCGGCCGCGACGGCACCCGTGCCCCCACGCGGATCCGGCGGCCTCTCTTGCGTGACCACGAATCCGCCAGGCGCCGCGTCCTCCTCATGAACTCCGTCAGCAGTCGACCGCCCTCGATCTCCCGCCCCGGCTGGAAATGAAACCCGAACCGCATCCAATCGAGTTCCAGGCCATCGAAGTCATAGCGCTCGAAGTACTCTTCCACCAGCCGGAAATGATACTCGCGCACTTCCGCGCGGCCGTAATCGAAAGCGCGGTCACGCCAGTCCACCGCGCGCCAGGGAATCCTGCGAAATTCCGGATGCTGCTTCCAGAAACTGCCGTGCAGGTAGCTCTCCGGATCGTCCACGTTGTGCAGATCGTTCATCCGCATCGACATCCAGGGGGAGAGCCCTTTTTGCCTTGCGCGGGCAATCCAGAGTTCGTAGGGATCGATCCCCTTGCGCCACAGCTCCCACGCCGTGTGGATCCACTTGCGCGCGCCCGCTCTTGCTTCCGGGGGCGTCGAATGCAACAACGGCTGGTCATCCGGGCCCTCCGGGTCGTATCCGTTCCATACCGGATCCCACACCTTGCTCGCGAAACTCGTTCGCTGCGAGTTGCCGGAGAACAGAATTTCCCGCACTTGCGTGCCGGCATACTGGTCTACAAAGGAGGAGACAAACTCCGGCGTCAGCGTCTTCCCCGCACGGGTGTAGAACCAGTGGCTGTTGTCTTCATTCAGGCATAGCGCGGAGGGGCTTCCCGGCGCGGCGAGCGCGGCGGTTGCCGGAAGTGTGAGAAAGTGGCGGCGTCGCAAGTTCCCAGCTTACCGCTACAATGAGGAGCAAGACGGCTGGTGATCCCATGAAACGCGTCCCGCTTTCTGTTTGCGTGGCTTCGAGCGCGCTGTTTCTGATAGCCGCTGCCGGTCTGGCGCAGAGGGGCCGTTTCGGGTTTCGCGCCGCGGACGAAGACGACACCCCCATGCCCACCCGCGCGGCCGAGTTCCACTTCCTGCGTGTCGAGTACACTGACCTCCCGGAGTTTCATCGCGGCTATGGATTCTCCTCCCGCGCCGGGCTGGGTTCCGGCTGGTGGCTGGTCGATTGGCCCGCCGCCGACAACCACTTCACAGCCGGCATCCAACGCCTCACCCGCATCGACGCCGGCGACCCGCGCCACCTCCGCCTCACCGACGACCACCTCTTCGACTATCCCTGGATTTATGCCACGCAAACGGGATGGTGGGGTCTCACCAATGCCGAAACCGCGAGACTCCGCGAGTTCCTCCTCCGCGGCGGCTTCCTCGTCGTCGACGATTTCTGGGGCGAGGAACAGTGGGAGATCTTCCGCGAGACCATGAATCGTGTCCTGCCGGGACAGCCCATCACCGACATCGCCATGGCGGATTCCGTGATGCATGTCCTCTACGACATCGGCCCGAACGACCTCACTTTCATCCCCGGCTCACGCCACCTCCGGCGCGGCCCCGGAGGGACGGTTCAGATCGTGCAACCTCCCGCAACCATTCCCGCCTGGCGGGCGATGTATGACCCGAAGAACCGGATGGTCGTGGCCGTGAACTACAACACCGACGTCGCCGATGCCTGGGAGTTTGCCGATGTTCCCTACTACCCCGAAAAGATGACCGCGCTCGCCTATCGCTACGGGCTCAACTACATCATCTACGCTATGACCCATTAACGCGTGCGGTCGAGCGCGTTTTCGTACCAGACGACGTTTTCGCTCTGCTGCCCGGCGACCAGGACATCGAGATCCCCGTCGCCGTCCATGTCCACCAGGCGGATGTCGTAGGCGGATTGATTCGTGTAGATGGTGTGCATGGTGAAGTTGCCTTTCCCGTCGTTTTCGAACCACGCAACGATGGCGGAGTCCTTAGCGCAGGTGACGAAATCGGCGTCGCCGTCGCCGTCGATGTCTGCTACCGCAAGGTCATGCGGACCCACGAGGTCCGTGTCGACCTGATGCGGCGTCCAGTTGGGGCCTTCGAACCACACAGCGCCCTTCCCATGGCCGCGCGTGGCGATGAAGTCCATCTTACCGTCGCCGTTCACATCGGCCATGCGGATGTTGGTGGCGCCCTCCTCGCCCTTCGAGATGACGTGCTTTGTCCACGGCGAGTTCGGACTTGCGGGCTGCTCCCACCAGGCGAACCAGTTGCCGTCGGGTCCGATCTTGGCGGCGGATGCGATGTCGTTGCGGCCGTCCCCGTTCACGTCGCCGACGCCGTGATAGTGGCTGAGTCCGGGTGCGTTGCCGTTGGCGAAGACGTGCCGCTCCCACATCGGAGCGGCGGCAGGATTGGGAGGGATCTTGAACCATGCCAGCGAATTCGGAAACGCGCCTTTGGGTTGCGCGCTGTTGGCGATGAGATCCGGCTTGCCGTCACCGTCGATGTCGCCCTGGGTGAGCCCGTGGATGCCGTCAACGCCCCCTTTGGAGGCGTCATCAATGACGTGGTACTTCCAAGGTTCGGCGAGCGGGTTTGCCGGGTGCTCCAACCAGAAGATGAGGCCCGGAGAGTAACGCGCTCCGATGTAGTCGAGGTCGCCGTCGCCGTCGACGTCCATCACTTCACTGTGAATCACGTCAATGCCTTCGTGGAGCAGCACCGGCTTCCAATCGGGCGCCGGATAGAGGTAGATCTTCTTTCCGCGCAGGTCGGCGGCGATCACGTCCGTCCTCTGGCTGCCGCTGAACTCCGCCGCGATGGCGGTCCAGTTGAAATAGCCCGAAGCAATGACGTGCCGCTTCCATTCCGGTTGTGTTTCGTTCCAGTAGATCCGCACGTTGGCGGTGGCGCGCCCCACGGCGACGATCTCCGGCTTGCCATCTCCGTTGAGGTCCCCTACAGCAAGATCTTCGGTCGCCATGCCGTCATCTACGGACGTCCTGCTCCATTTGTCTGATTCCAGGCGCTTGTAAAGCGCTACGCCGTAGGGTTTGCCGCGCCAGCCAACGGCAAGTTCGTCGCTGCCGTCACTGTCGAAATCCGCCCATCCGATCGCGTGCGCCTGGCTGAGTTTGTCCTCGATGACCTCGCGGCTCCAAAGCCCGCCGGGGATGACGGTGGGTTTGCTGAGCGTGGTGGACTGTGCGTCCAGAGGCTGCGTGGGTTCGGTGTAGATGACGATGGAATTACCGTGCCAGGGCTCGACAGTGGCGAGTCGGCGAATGCGGTTGATGGAGCCGGCTTTGATCTCCCCAGGACTGCCCTCGGCGATCTTGCGTTTGGTCCATTTGCCGTCCGCGGAGCGCTTGAGAGCGTGGACCCCTTCGCGGCTCGCGGTCCAGATCTCGCCGTTCTCGATAATGAGGTTGTGCACGATGTGGAGGCCGTCATCAGCGACTTCCATGGGCCACGGAGTCTTCGACGGATCCGCGGGAACGTGGAAGACCAGAACACGCGAGCCTTGCCCTTCCCATTGCGGACCTTTGTTGTCGCGGCCATGGAGCGGGACAACAACGAGTTCGGCTTTGCCGTCGCCATCGAGGTCGCCCCAGCGGATGCGGTGCAGCGTGGGCTCCTCACCGAGCGGAAACATGGGCCAGGCGCCGCCGGTTCCGGGCTGCCGGATCCATTGGAGGCTCCCGCCGCTTTGCGTGTTGGTTGGCTGCCAGTCGGCCCCGAGGGCGAAATCGAGTTTGCCGTCGCCATCGACATCGTTTGCCGCGATGCAGACGTTGTCCTTCTTTGTGGCGCCGTCGAGGATGACGTGTTTCGTCCACGAGGGATTCTCGAACCAGACTACCTGTGCCGGATTGATGGCGACGATATCCGGCTTCCGGTCGTTGTTGACATCGGCGATGAGCACGGCATAGACCACGCCGAAGTTGTTCTGGATCTCCTGGGCGCGGAACTTCACCGCCGGGAGCGGCGCCGTGATGAGAACGGCAAGAAGGAGGGAGCGGAAGCCCATAGAGAGACACTATATCCCGATTGCATTTCGCTAACCTTGGCCGCCGCTGAGGAGGCGCATGTATTGCGCGGCGAGGTCGCCATCGGGCTCCTCGGCGGTCGCGCCCGCAACAGGTCTCTTCATCGCATCAACGGACGAGAGCAACGCGACGCGGCGCGGAGCGATCAGCTCCACAACTTGCGGCAGATCGAAGTGTTCGAGCACGTGAGGCACAATGATGTCGGCGCCGTGCAGATAGCGGTCTCCCTCAGTCAACAGCCGGTAGGAAAGCAATCCGCGGTGGCAGACAACGGATTGGATGCGCGCATCGAAGGCGGCCGCATACAGGGTCCAAAGAGCGCCCATGTCTTTGCCGATCATCCAAAGGGACGAGCCTTTGTCGGCCCGGCTCTGTGTGTAGTCCACAGTGCGGATGACGTCCTGAACGCGCATTCCAAACAATGAGGAGCCCTGGAACCATCCCATGTACGTGAGAGCGGTCTCGGTGTCGAAGAGGTGATGAAATTCCCCGCCGCTCGAGGGCTGGTGCGGAGGCCGCGTTTCGCCGATGCCGCGGACATCAGCGGCGATGACCTGATAGCCGTTTCGCGCGAAGGTGGCAAGGACACCAGGCTTGAGTCCGGAAGCCTCCGAGCCCGCGAATTCCAAGCCGTCGCTGTCCTTACCTGCTTCGTTGAAGTAGAGGATAGTAGGCGAGCCGGGCTTGCGATGTTTCGGTTGGAAGACCCAGGTGGGAATGTAGATGCCAGGCTCGGAGAGGAAGGCGAGCTTTTCGATGGTGTAGCCTTCGCGTGGGACTTCCGCCACACGGAGCGGGTTCAGAGGGCCGTTGAGTTCGCGGTAGTGGAGCAGTTGCCGGATGGAGTTGCGGGGATCCTCCATGGCTTGTGGTTTGTTCCGGAGAATGGTCCAAATGGTTTCGCCGTGCCGGGAATAGCGGATGGAGCCGTTCGGGAGGCAGCGCAGATCTTCCGGCCGCTCGGGGCGGAGTTCAGGCTCTGTGGTGGGCCCCGGCCGGTGATGGAACCAGCGGCTGAACCAGTCCGCAGTCGCGAGACGGAGGCGGTAGGTCCAGGCGTGAGGATCGTCGGCCGCGACGGTGGTGAACTTGTTCTCAGCCCCCAGCAGGCGGTAGCGCTCCCGCACGAGCGCGGCGGCATGGTCGAATTCGGGTGAGTAGCGTTCGATGGTTGCCATCAGGGGCCTGGGCGCGATGGCAATGTGGACATCGGAGTTGTCGATACCATGCAGGGCCGCGGGGAACAGGTTCTGCTCGACGTCCGAAGGGCCGAGCGGGCTGAACGGCGTGAGGCGCATGGGCCAGCGGTTGCGTGTGCCGCCTTCGTGAATGACGGCGCAGGCGATTCGTTCATCGACGGCGCTGGTGAAAAGAGTGAGCGTGCCGCCTCCGGAGTGGCCCGCACAGCCGATGCGTTTCGGGTCCACTTCGGGACGTGTGACCAGATAATCGATGGCCCGCATAGCATCCCACACACGGTAGGCGGTGAGGGTCTCGCCGTAGAGAAAGAGCAGTTGGCCCGGCATGGAGTGTTCGTAGGTGGCGCTGCCGACCTCGGTAACGTTTGTTTCCGGGTTCCAATATTGGCGGCGCTCTCCCTGGCCGATGGGATCGAAAGCAAGGACGACGAATCCGCTGTGCACGAGGCTTTGGTAGGCGAGTTGATACTGGGGGAGCATGCGGGCAAGCGGATAGTGCCCGCAGGGGGAGATGATGGCGGGCATGGGCCCGGATCGCGTGGTGGGGATGTAAAGATTGCCCGTGACCCAGAAGTTCGGGCGGCTTTGAAACATGACATTCTCTACGCGGTAGCCTGGCCTTTCCAGGGTTTTCACGACTTGGGCGTGGAGCGGATTGCCGGGCGGGAATCCTCCGATCATTTCGACTAGCTTGCGGCGCACGAAGGCGTTGCGCTGCTCGAGGGCCTCAGGGGTGCGGATGGCGGCGCGCTTGCCGTCCCATTGGGTAGCGAGGCGGTTAAGCCCGCCGGCGAGGTAGGCGGCGAGCATGTCGGGGTAGCGCTGTTCGTAGGATTGTGGTTCCTTGGGTGGTGCGGCGGAAAGGGCAGCGGTGAGGGGCAGGAGCGCGGACCGAGTGAGGAAATCGCGGCGGGAGGGATACAGGAGCATATGACTGACAATACACCTACAATGGGGATGAGGAGTGTAAGCTGACAGGATGGATCCGACCAAGGAACTCGTGACGAAAGCCGACCTCGCGGCGGCTGAAAGCCGGATACTCGAGACAACGAAAGCCGATCTGGCGGCCGCTGAGAGCCGGATAAT
Source organism: Bryobacterales bacterium (assembly GCA_020847975.1). Taxonomy (GTDB): domain Bacteria; phylum Acidobacteriota; class Terriglobia; order Bryobacterales; family Bryobacteraceae; genus CADEFT01. The sequence continues at coordinate 21,256 of JADLBD010000206.1, forward strand.
CGAGGAGGTTACTGACCGCTTGACAGAGATGCTGCGCGGTATCGAAACCAGCCTGCTGCGCGCTTTTCATTCCTATTCCCAAAGCGTCGAAGTTCGCATGCGGCGCATCGAGGCCGATTCGCGGAACATCGACGCGGAGTCGAAAGGCAGGATCGAAGCCTTGGAGGCTCGAGTGCTCGAACTCGAGTTGCGGCTTCCGCCGAGCAGCGCTCCTCCCTCGCGCGGCGCTCACTGATTCCCTCCCCGGATCGCATACAATAAATCGCATGCGATTCGCCCTTTTCCTCCTCCTCACTCCGCTCGCCTTTGCACAAGCGCAGTATGACCTGCTGCTCAAAGGCGGACATGTCATCGATCCGAAGAACCACATCAACGCTGTCCGCGACGTGGCCGTGGAAGGCGGCAAGATTGCGGCGGTGGAAGAAAACATCCCTGCCTCGCGCGCCAGGAAGGTGGTGAACGTAGGCGGGCTGTACGTGACGCCGGGCCTGCTGGATATTCACGTCCACGTCTTCGCCGGAGGCATGGGAAACTCGTACGCCTCGGGCCGGCTCAGCGTCTACCCGGATGGTTTCACGTTCCGCTCCGGAGTGACGACAGTGGTGGATGCGGGCACTTCCGGGTGGCGCAATTTCCCCGAGTTCAAGGCGCGAGTGATTGACCGCGCCCGCACCCGAGTCCTCGCGCTGCTGAATATCGTGGGAGCCGGGATGGGCGGCGCCGTGGAACAGAACAAGGAAGACATGGACCCGAAAGCGGCGGCGGACATGGCGAAGCAGCATCCGGACATCATCGTTGGATTCAAGACCGCGCACTTCGCCGGGCCGGAGTGGATTGCGGTGGACAACGCGATCGAGGCAGGGAAGATGACCGACCGGCCGATCATGGTGGACTTCGGCAACTTCCGTCCGGAGCGGCCGTTTGAAGACCTGGTGACGAAGCGGCTGCGCCCGGGCGATATTTACACGCACACGTATCTCGCCGCCGTGCCGATGCTTGATGCACAGAAGAAGGTGCGGCCGTATCTGTTCGAGGCGCGCAAGCGCGGGGTGATCTTCGACGCGGGACACGGCGGCGGCAGCTTCGTGTGGCGGCAGGCGGCGCCGGCCATCCAGCAGGGCTTTGTTCCGGATTCCATCTCCACCGACCTGCACTACAGCAGCATGAACGCGGGCATGAAGGACATGCTCAACGTGATGTCGAAGTTCCTCAACTTGGGCATGAAGCTGGACGATGTGATTCTGCGATCGACATGGAACCCGGCGAAGGAGATCAAACGCCAGGAGTTGGGGAACCTGTCGGTGGGTTCCGGCGCGGACATTGCCGTCCTGCGGCTCGAGAACGGCAAGTTCGGCTTCGTCGATGTGTATGGGGCGCGGATGGACGGCACGCGGAAACTGGTGGCGGAGATGACCGTTCGGAATGGAAGAGTGGTTTGGGATTTGAACGGACTGGCGCGGGAAGACTGGCGAAAACTGCCGGACAACTATATGGGACAGGGCGATCCGAGCTGGGACGGGATGGTGAGTGAAGGCCGCCGGGGAGGAAGGGGGCGGCGCTAGCGGAACCTTGCAAATTTTCCACGGCGTGGAATAATTGCAAGGTATGGTCCCGCGCCACATCAGCGCTTCACTCCGCGATACCCTGAGCCGCTTTCCCGCTGTCGCGCTCCTTGGCCCGCGTCAAGTAGGGAAAACCACGCTTGCGCATCTCATTGCCGAACAGTGGCCGGCCGAATCGGTCTACGTGGATTTGGAACTCCCATCCGACCGGGCAAAGCTCTCCGAACCGGAATTGTATTTGTCCGGACACGAAGGGAAACTGGTGATCCTCGATGAGATTCATCGCGCGCCGGGGATCTTTCAAATCCTGCGCAGTCTCATCGACCGGCGGCGGCGAAAAGGACTGCGGAGCGGCCAATTTCTCCTTTTGGGTTCTGCCTCGATGGAACTACTTCGGCAGTCCTCCGAGAGTCTGGCCGGAAGAATCGCCTATCTCGAACTGACGCCGTTCCTTATTTCAGAAGTTCGTGCTCTCGAGAATGCGGCAGACAAATTATGGGTGCGCGGCGGATTTCCGGACAGCTTCCTTGCCGATAGCGAGCAGGCGAGCCTCGAATGGCGTCTGGCCTTCATTCGGACCTACGTAGAGCATGACATTCCGGAGTTAAGCTCACGAATTCCTGGAGAAACGGTACGCCGGTTCTGGCAGATGCTGGCGCATAACCAGGGACAATTGCTCCACGCTTCCCGGTTGGCCTCCGGATTGGGCGTCAGCGGGCAGACTGCCGGCCGTTATCTGGACACACTTGTGGACCTGTTGCTGGTTCGCCGCTTGCCGCCCTGGGAGAGGAACCTCGGAAAGCGGCTGGTGAGGTCCCCGAAGACGTACGTGCGGGATAGCGGAATTGTGCACGCGTTGCTGGGCATCGGGGAGCGGGAGCAGTTATTGGGGCATCCGGCGGCGGGGCCAAGTTGGGAGGGTTTTGTCGTCGAGAACCTGGCCTCCCTGGCCCCTTCCTCCGCCAAAGCGTGGTTCTATCGCACGTCGGCAGGCGCGGAGATCGACCTGCTGCTTGAATTCGGCCGAGGCGAGCTATGGGCCGTGGAGGTGAAGAGGTCGATCAGCAAGCCGCAGCCGCGCAGAGGATTTCATCTCGCGTGTGAAGACCTGAAAGCGAAGAGACGAATGGTGATCTATCCGGGCCGGGAGCGATACAAACTCGATGCGCTCACGGAAGTGATTCCTTTGGAGGACGTGCCGGAACTGTTCAGGGCCTGACGACGGCTCCATCAAGCGTGCGGTCCGTGGGGTAGGCTCCGCCGCGGGGGGCTTCCTTCAGCGGGTACTTCGCGGCGAGTTGCTCATTGATGTCGATGCCGAGGCCCGGTTTGCCGTTGCCGTAGAGGTAACCTTTGCGGATTTCGGGCGTTCCGGGCAGCATTTCGTGGACTATGGGCGGGAAGTGATTCTCTTCCTGAATGCCGAAGGCGGTGCTCGAGATGTCGACGTGATAGGCGGCAAGGAGGTTGACCGGGTCGTTTTCGCCGCCTTCCTGGAAGGCTGTCTTCACGCCGAAATACTCACAGAGCGTCGCGAGTTTCTTGATGGGAGTGATGCCACCCGTGGCGGACACGCGGCAGCGGACGTAGTCGATGAGCCGCTCGGTGACGAGGGGCACATATTCGTAGGGATGGCTGAAGACCTCGCCGACCGCTTGCGGGGTGGTGCAGACCTGGCGGATCTGGCGGTAGTACTGGATGAGTTCCGGCGCAAGGACGTCCTCGAGGAAGAAGAGCTGATACGGCTGGAGGCGCCGTGACAATTCCACGGCATTCCTTCCGCTGAGATGGGAATGCACGTCATGGAGGAGCTTGGGAGTGAAGCCGACCTTCGAGCGCACGAATTCGAACACACCGGGAATGGTATCGACGTAGAGTTCCTCATCGAAGGCCGCGCCCTGGTAGCCGCCCTCCGGACGATTCCCCTGGCCGGCGGGGATGAAGCCGCCGCCGCCATAGCCGCCTTCGCCATATTGGACACGGATGTAGCGCCAACCGGCCTCCATCGACTTCCGGACGGCGGCAACGGCGGAGTCCTTGTCGCGGCCGCCGACGTGGTCGTAGCAGGGGACGGCGTCGCGCGTCTTCCCGCCGAGCATTTCGTAGACCGGCATCCCGGCGCGTTTGCCCTTGATATCCCACAGGGCCATATCCATTCCGCTGAGGACGTTGTTGTTGATGGGGCCATTACGCCAGTAAGTGCGGTATTGGGCGCTTTGCCATAGATCCTCGATGCGGTCCACCTGTTTGCCGATGAGCCAGGGGCCGAGATGCTTTTCGAGAGCGGCGATCACGGCGAAGGGCTGAAAGTGATTGCCCGCGGTCCCGATGCCATAGAGTCCGGGCTCGCTGGTGAGCAGTTTCAGGAAGATCCAGTGGTAGTTGCCGCCGCCGCTGGTGGTGATGACCTTGAAGCCGGTAATGGTAAGAGGCGGCAAGCCGCGCGTGGCCCGCTGTTCCTGTTGTTGCGCGGCGGCGCTCATGGCCGGGGCCGCGAGAATGGGTTTCCAGAGATCTCTGCGTTTCATTTCCTGTGAGAGGGCTTTTCACAACGAAAGCCGATGTTGGGGCTGCGTTCAGCGGGATGGGCCGGCCCAACTGCCGCCGCGCAGCACACAATCTGTTCCTTTCTGCGGGCCCTGCGGATTCGCCGCCGGCGCCGAAGCATAGTAATCACGATCGTACCAATCGAGACACACTCCCAGACGCTGCCAGTGTCCCACTTCCCGCGGCCTTGCCATTACGTTATTGTATGCGTCTTTCCGGGTGGGCTTGCGCCATGGCGCCATGCCAACACACGCCGGCCGCAGGATTTGGTGAGATCATGCCGATCGGTTTGGAAGGACGGCAGACCCAGCCGCCCTCAGATCCCCAACTCGGCCTTCACCGCAGCAAACTGCTCGGCGGCGAACTCCAGGTCGTCCGGTGTGTGCGCGGCGGATACCTGGATCCGGATGCGGGCTTTGCCTTTGGGAACCACGGGGAACGAAAAACCGATGACGTACACGCCGCGGGCGAGCAGCAGGTCCGCCATCCGCGCGGCCAGCGCCGCATCTCCGAGCATTACGGGAACAATGGGATGCTCGCCGGGAAGAATGTGGAACCCCAGTCCGCTCATCCGCTCGCGGAAGAACTTCGTGTTGCTCTCGAGGCGGTCCCGCAGGTCCGTGGAGCGTGAGAGCAGGTCGAGCGCCTTGAGAGAAGCGGCCGCGATGGGCGGCGCCACGGTGTTCGAAAACAGGTACGGCCGCGACCGCTGCCGCAGCATGGCGATGATCTCTTTGCGCCCCGAGACATAGCCTCCGCTCGCCCCTCCGAGGGCTTTGCCGAGAGTTCCCGTGAGAATGTCCACGCGCCCCATCACGTGATGATGCTCATGCGTGCCGCGGCCATGCCTGCCCATGAAGCCCACGGCATGCGAGTCGTCGACCATCACCAGGGCCTGGTATTTTTCCGCGAGATCGCAGATCGCCGGCAGGTTGGCGATGTAGCCGTCCATTGAAAAGACGCCATCGGTGGCGATCATGCGGAAGCGCGCGCCGGACGCCTCTTTCAGCCGCGCCTCCAGGTCTTCCATGCCGCTGTTACGGTAGCGGAAGCGCTGCGCTTTCGAAAGCCGGATCCCGTCAATGATGCTGGCGTGGTTCAACTCATCGGAGATCACCGCATCCTCGGCTCCGAGCAGCGTTTCAAACAATCCGCCGTTGGCGTCGAAGCAGGAGGAATACAAAATAGTGTCGTCCGTGCCGAGAAACTCGCTGATGCGCGCCTCGAGTTGCTTATGCAGCGTCTGCGTTCCGCAGATGAACCGCACCGAGGCCAGGCCGTAGCCCCACCTGTCGAGCGCCTCATGGGCGGCGGCGATCAGTTCCGGATGATGCGCCAGCCCGAGGTAGTTGTTCGCGCACAGGTTCAACACGCGCGCGCCGCCGGCGAGGCCGATATGCGCGTCCTGCGCGGTGCCGATCAACCGCTCGTTCTTGAACAATCCGCCCGCGCGGATCTCCTCCAGCGTGTCGCGGAGGTGCTGCTCGATTGCGCCGTACATCGCTTAGTTCTCCCAGGAAAGAATGACCTTGCCGCAATTGCCCTCGCGCATCGCGGCAAAGCCCTTTTCGAAATCCGTGTAGTGGTAGCGGTGCGTGATGACGGGGTCAATCTTCAACCCCGATTCGAGCATCACCGTCATTTTGTACCAGGTTTCGTACATCTCCCGGCCATAGATTCCCTTGATGGTGAGGCCGTTGAAGATGACCGTATTCCAATCGATCTGCATCGGGGAGGAAGGGATGCCGAGCATCGCGATGCGGCCGCCGTGCGCCATGTTGGCGAGCATATCGCGAAAGGCCTGTTCGTTGCCCGACATCTCGAGGCCGATGTCGAAGCCTTCGGCCATGCGCAGTTCCTTCTGCGCGGAAGCGACGGAGCGTTCTCTCACGTCAATGGCAAGCGTGACACCCACTTTGCGCGCCAGTTCGAGGCGGGCCGGATTGACGTCCGTGATCACAACGTAGCGCGCCCCGGCGTGCCGCGCCACCGCCGCCGCCATGATTCCAATGGGACCGGCTCCGGTCACCAGCACATCCTCGCCGAGCAGGGGAAACGACAGGGCGGTATGAACGGCATTGCCGAACGGATCGAAGATCGACGCGACGTCGAGGTCAATCGATGGGGCATGGCGCCAGATGTTCGACATCGGCAGCGCGATGTATTCCGCGAACGCTCCGGGGCGGTTCACTCCCACACCCTGGGTATGCGCGCAAAGATGACGCCGCCCGGCCATGCAGTTGCGGCAGCGGCCGCACACGACGTGGCCTTCTCCCGAGACGATCTCGCCGGGATGGAAGTCGAGGACGTTCGAGCCGACGGCCACCACTTTGCCGACGAACTCGTGCCCGATATGCATCGGCACGGGAATGGTGCGCCTGGCCCAATCGTCCCAGTTGTAGATGTGGAGGTCGGTCCCGCAGATGCCCGTACGCAGGACTTGAATGAGAACATCGTTGATTCCGATGCCTGGCTCGGGCACATCCTCGAGCCAGAGCCCTGGAGCCTCTTTCGCCTTGACGAGAGCTTTCATTATATGAAACCTTTCGTCTCTTATCTTAAACGAGCTAACCTTCCACCCGCACCACCCGCCGCATGCGCACGGCGTTGTCGCCGGGAACGATGCGCGAGCCGTACCGCCTGGCATAGACGCGGGTGAACTCAGCACCGAGCAGGAAGATCTGCGCCGAATAGTAGATCCACATGAGGAGAACCACCAGTGAGCCGGCCGCGCCATACGCGTTCCCCACCGTGCCCAATCCCAGGTAGAACCCGATCAATCCTTTGCCGATCGTGAACAGCAGCGCCGTCGCCGCCGCGCCGACCCACACGTCACGCCAGGAAGACTTGACGTCGGGGATCACTTTATAGATCGCCGCGAACACTACGGTGATCATCGCCATTGACACGGTTCCATTGAGGGCGTAAAGCACCAAGGCCGGCAGTGGAAGCAACTCGCCGGCCATGTGCGCGAATGCCGCAAGCGTGGCGCTCACCAGCACGGACAGGAGAATCAGCAGGCCGATTCCCATCAGCATGACGAAGCTGAACACCCGCTTGCGCAGGAAGCTGTGCAAGAACCGGCCGGGCCTCGGGGCGACCTCCCAAATGCCGTTCAGGGCATCCTGCAGTTCGACGAAAGCAATGCTGGCGGTGAAGAGCAGGGTGACGATTCCAAAGAAGGTGGCCACGCCGAGGTTGGCCCGGGCGCTGGTGAGAATCGTTTGGACCAGGGCGGTCGCGCGCGGTCCGAACCATTCCATGGACCGCTGGAGCACCTGGCGGTGCACCTCCGGCTGGCCCAACAGGCTGCTTGCGACCGCCACGGCAATGATCAGCATCGGGGCGAGCGAGAGCGCCGTATGAAAGGCCAATGCCGCCGCCAGGCTGGAGCCGCCGCCGGCGCACCATTCCTCCACCGTTTCGCGGATCAGGGATACCGCGATCCGGCACCTGGCTCGTAAGTTCAGCATGATTGCTACAACTCCAGCGTAGGAGGGAAGGGCAATGGGGGGCCATCCCTTGAAGAGGTGAGATGAGATGAACGAACAGGGTATTCCCCGTCAGAGGGCGAGTTTCTGTTTTCTCACTGCAAGGACAAAAGCGTCGCGGCGGGCGCGCACTTCCTCCGCGCTTTTCTTCGACCAGTCATAGAAGCCTTGACCGGTCTTGACGCCGAGTTTTCCCGCATCGCGCAACTCGCGCAGCAAGCCTGGCGCGCGCGGCTCATTGAGCAAGTCGCGCGCGACGTAGTCGATGATCGCGTAGCTCATGTCGAGGCCAACCATGTCCTGGTGCTCGAGGATTCCGTAGGCGGGCAAACGCAGCCCAAAGCCCGCGCGCGCCGCCAGGTCCACGTCCTCGACGCTGGCGATCCCCTCCTGGACGATGTGAACGGCCTCCCGCACGAGCGCCATCTGGAGGCGGTTGCCGAGTTGTCCGGGACGGTCTTTGCGCACCACGACCGGAATCTTGCCGCAACGCACGAGCAGCGCCCGCACCTGCTCGACTACCTCGGGCGCGGTCCGATCGCCTTTCACGAGTTCCACCAGCGGCATCAGGTGGGGCGGATTCCAGAAATGCGCCGTCAGCACCCTCTCCGGCCGCGAGCATTTCGATTGAATCGCCGTGATGCTCAGCCCGGAGGTGTTGGTGGCGAGAATGGCCTCCGGCTTCGCCAGGGAATCCATGCGCGCGAAGAGATTCTGTTTGAACTCCATGTCTTCCGGCGCCGATTCGATCACCAGATCCACGTGCCGGACTGTGTCATCAAAGCTGGTGGACGCATGGAGCAGGCGTGGAACGCGGGCCACGGCGTCAGCGTCCGCAAGCCCGTTTTCGCCGAGCAGTTGCGCCTGTCCCAGCGCTTTCTCGAGCCCCTGGCGGGCGCTTTCCGCGGCCCGGCTGAGGATAGTCGTCTCGACACGCGCCAAGGCGAGCGTCATGGCGATGCCGGGTCCCATCATCCCGGTGCCGATTACGGCGGCTGTTTGAATGGTCATAGATTATTCCGGCTTGTGCGGGCCTCGCGCGGCGGCTTTCTTCCGCTCGTCCTCCGGCAAGGCGCTGTTGAACGATGCGCCGAAGCCCGTCGTCTGGCGGTAGGGGTAAGCCTGCCAGGGATCGTTGCCGTCGATCAACGGATCTCCGGTCTTGCGCAGGTAGGCCTCGAGGGATCCGCGGAGGCGGGCGAGCGTGGCCACCTGCTGAGGGTCCTCGGCGAGATTGCGCACCTGGTAGGGGTCCGCCGCGACGTCGTACAACTCCTCGGGCGGGCGTTTACCGAAGCAGAGTTCGTACTGGAGCGGATATTTCTTCCGGTTGGCCGGATCGAGCATGAAGTCTTTCGTGGGGCTTGCGTCGACATCGCCGTGAAATGTCTTGTTGGAGGAGACAAAATCGGGGCCGCCTGCCGGCCACCGCTCGGGCGCGAAATTTCGGATGTAGAGGTGGTTTTCCGTGCGTAGGGCGCGCATGGGATAGGTTTCGCCGCCGGGGCGGCACCACGTGTGGCGCTCGAGAGCGGCATACACATGATCGCGCTGTGGGTCTCGATCGTTACGGTCGAGCAGGGGCAGCAGGCTTCTCCCGGCGGATCCCCGCGGAGGGTCGATGCCGGCGGCTTCGAGGAGGGTGGGTGCGAGGTCGATGTGGCTGATGAAATCGTCAATCCGCCGGCGTCCCGAGACGCGGGTGGGCCAGCGGATAGCAAGCGGCATGCGTGTGCCCAAATCATAGAGGCTGGCTTTGGCGCGGGGGAAGGGCATTCCGTTGTCGCTGGTGACGACAATCAAGGTGCGGTCCAGTTCGCCAGTGCTTGTCAGGATGTCGAGCGCGCGCCCGAGTTGCTGGTCGAACCACTCCACTTCCATGTAGTAGTCGAGCAGGTCGCCGCGCACTTCAGGTGTATCCGGAAGGAAGGCGGGCACAGCAACGTCTTCCGGTTTCTTGCCCGCCTGGAGTCCTGCTCCGCGGGCGTAGATGCGATGGGGTTCCGTGCTGCCGAGCCAGAAGAAGAAGGGCTTCTCTTGTGGCTTGTCCTTGAGAAATTGCTCGAGGTTTGCCGCGTAGTCTCTTGGGTCAATTCCTTCACGAACAGGAGCGGCATGACGCCGCTGATTGTATTCTCGGCCGGTGGGATTGCGGGTCAGTCCGGCGGCCTTCCAATCGCCGGGGCCCCAGCCTTTGCCGGTGAAGCCGGTGAAGTAGCCGGAGTCTTCGAGCAGATGCGGAAACAGAGGAAGCTGCGGCGGTATCGTTCCGTACAGCACGCCCGCCTCTCCCACCTGCCAGATCTGGCGTCCTGTCAGAATGGCGCTGCGGGACGGCGTGCAAGAGGGGGAAGCGCAGTAGGAGTTGGTGAAGAGAGCGCCTTCGCGCGCCACCCTGTCGAAAGCCGGCGTCTTCACCACCTTGTCCCCGTAGGCGCCGGCGTGGGGATAGGACATATCGTCGGCAAGCACGAACAGGATGTTAGGCCGGCTTGCGCGGCGGCGGCAGCCCGCCAATGCAAGGCCTATCGACGTGACCCACTCGCGCCGGTTGATGCGTTCCGCCATTTTTCGAACTATTATGTCATGAGGCTAAATTCACCGAGGAGACACTCACATGATCGTCATTCGCAACTGTTTTGTCGCCAAGCCGGGAACCGCGAGCAAGCTCGCGGCCCAACTCAAGGAAGCCGCCGGCGCCGCCGGCTTTTCCACGTTCCGTGTCCTCACCGACATGACCGGCGATTTCAACCGGGTCATTTTGGAATACGAAGCTGCAAGCGTAGGCGAGTTCGAGGAACGAATGAAGGAGTACGCAACCAACGAATCCTTCCGCGAGAAGATGAAGGGCTATACGGACCTCTATCTCACGGGAACCCGGGAGATTCTCCGCGTCGTCTGAGGTTACAGCATTCCCGCGCCGCGGAGGACCTTCTCCGACTTTTGCCTGATCTCCATGGCCACTTCGTAGGGATCGCCCTTTTGGAGCCTGGGATAGAAAAGCTCCACCGATAGCGGACCCTCGTAGCGCGCCTTGCGAATAGCATGCAGGATTTTCACGAGCGGCGAGACACCATCGCCTGGAATGTCGCGGGTGGCATTATCGAGGAGTTCCCGCGGGATGTCCGGAACGTCCTGGAAATGGACGTGGTGGATCTCGCCGGGGCGAATCATGTCCAAATCCTCCATTTTGCTCAAGCCGGCGCGAAAGTGGTAGAAGTCAAATATTGGCTTGACAAAAGGATGATTCACTTCTCGAAGCAGGTTCAGTGAAGTGGGCAGACACCCGACGAAGGTGGAGCCGCGCATGAATTCCACCATGGCGGTGACGCCGAACGGTTTGACGATCTCGCCCACCTCGCGCAGCCGGCCGACGGCGCGCTTGTAATCATCGAGGGTGTACTTTCCCGTGGCGGCGCAAGGGCACACCATGCGATCGACGCCGAGCGCAGCCAGCCGCTCGGCCCGGAATTTGAGTTCGACGAGAGCCTTCGCCCGTTCCGGATTCGGCTCGACGAGCCCGCGCACGCCGCCGCTCGAGACGGCCTTCATTCCGAGGTCACTCAAGAGACGTTTGGCCGCGGGCAGCCCCTCTTTATCCACAAACGGATCGAGTTGCGGCGGGATAATCTCGACGTGACGAATGCCGGCTTTGGCGTAGCCTTCGAGGGATTGACGAAAAGTCGATCCGGCGGAAGTGGTCTGGTGGAGGCAGAGAGGCCACTTGGAAGCAGGGGATGCCAGAGCGAGGGCGGGGGAATGAAGGAGGGTGCGTCTGGTGATCATGGGTCTACGATATTACAGGATATCGCGTGAGGAGCGATGACCATGAGGATTCACTCTTGAAGCCGAATTCCGCACCGATGAGTACGGTATTGGAGTGACGTGACGCAACTTATCTATGTCAGTTCGGCCAGCCATGCCATGGAGGAAGGGGAGCTGAACGCATTGCTCGAAGCGGCTCGGAGGAACAATGAGCGGGACGGCATCACCGGGAAGCTGGTTTACAGCGAAGGCAACTTTCTCGAGGTACTGGAAGGGGACAGCGAGGTGGTGTATGAGGCGTTCCGCAGGATTCTGATGGACACGCGGCATGGAGGAATTCTGGTGCTGTCGGAGCGGGAGATCGAGGAGCGGGAGTTTGGGGAGTGGAGCATGGGTTGGGACAAGGGAGGGGCGGCGAAAGGGACGGTGGCGTGGAAGCTATTGGAGAGCTTCCGGCGGCAGCAGATGCGGGAGCACGCACCGCGGGTGTGATTCAGGTGGAGCATCGGGCTGAGGTGGAGAAGCAGACGCCGAGGATGGCAGCGTGTTGTGCCGCTATGGCCTGTGCTCCGAGGCGGCGGCAGCGTTTGCGGCGGGGTGAGGTTTGTTGAGACAACAACGCTTGAACTTGAGTCCGGAGCCGCAGGGGCAGGGTTCGTTGCGGCCGGGGCGAGGAGTGGAACGGACGGGTTGTGTTTCCTGTTCGGAAGTGTTCGGTTGTGTTCCGAATCGCTCGCGGCCGGTGGGTGGAGTTTCTTCCGATTCGGAGGGGCCGGCGGGCTCTGAGCGAGCTTCGAAGCCGGCGCGTTCGGCTTCGACGATGTGATCGAGGACGCCTTGGGCATAGCGGACCTGGCGATGGGAGAACTCGAGTTGGGCGAGATTTTCGAGTGCTTCTTCCTTGCCGGGTTGATTGATCTTTTCGGGTAGATGCCAGCCCTGGTCGGGGAAATGGGGGCGGTTGAGGACGGCGAGGGCGGCTTTGAGGCGAACGGAGGCGTGGACGGAGGGATCGTCGAGGAGGGAGTCGAGGGTGTTGATGGCTTTGGCGGAGAGGTCGCGGATGCGGTCGCGGAGAGTGGCGACGT
>JADLBD010000207.1 GCA_020847975.1 Bryobacterales bacterium
GTGTAACAATTTCGCCACGACGGTCGAGCAGCAGGGTAAGAATCTGGAATGGTTGTTCCTGCAACTTTACACGAAGGCCAAGTTTCTTGAGTACCCCGGATGTCCGGTCCAGTTCGAACCCGCCAAATCGAGCTTGGCTCCAACGTGGGTCGCAGTCGGCCATCGGTTGTTGATTGTAACACTCGACGCTTTCCAGGAAAATCCGTCAATGTTCTTTGGATTCGTCGAGCTGCGGCTACCACGCTCAAGGCGCGATGCCGCACGGTCAGTGCTCGGAACACCAGGTTCAGCGCAGTTGACATCTTGATGCAAATCCTTCCGGATCATGGCGCTGCATCGCGACTTACAGTTTCAGAACAGATGACGAGCCGGGCATGGAAGGGCTGGTGCCGTTTCTCCATGATTGCCTCATGCCAAACACCAGAGCAAACACGATCGCAATCATACGAGCCGCTTCCCTCTCACTAACGCTAACTGTGGGTTTCCTATTGCAGGCCCAGACTGTGGCGGAGAAACCTTGGGAGCGCGAACTGATGGCGGCGCGCGCTTTGTACGACCAGGGACGATATACGGAGGCGGAGCAGTCATTGGAGCCCGTCGCGAAATGGGCTGGCGAAGCCGCTCCGGCAGAGCTCCACCTTGCCGGCTTGCTGGGTGAGATCGGCGGCCTATACTTCGAACTTGGCCGCTTTGAAGAAGGGAAACTGCATCTGGAGCGGAGTCTGCTTCTTTGGGACCAGCAGGTATCGAGGCCTGAATCCGGCCGTTTGCGAACCGTGAACCAATTGATCGCCCTCTACACCGAGACCGGGCGGTTCAGCCGGGCTCAGAAACTCGGCGAAGATACGCTGTTCCATCGCCGGGCCGACCTCGACCGCCACCCGCAAGAACTGGTGCATACACTTCACAATCTCGCCACGGTTTACTATTTTCAGGGCCGGTATCAAGAGGCGGAGCGTTTGCTTCGTGATGCCCTGGCAACGCTGGAACAGCTTGGAATTGTAGAGGACTCGCACGCCATGTACGTCCTCGCTAGCATGGCTTCGGTCCTCGTACGGAACGGGAAGGCGGAACAAGCGCTTGCCTGCGCTAGGCGATCTCGAAGTATCGGTGAGCGGATCTTCGGTCCGCAGCACGTAGCCCTGGCGCGTGCGCTGGTTGCCGAATCAGCCGCGTGTCGTCAACTGAAGCGAACGGCGGAGGCTGAAATCGCCGTCAAAAAGGCACTGGCCATTATCCCGGATACTGTCATACCGCTCCTTCAGGCGGCGGAGGACGAATACGCCCGCGTCCTGTGGCAATCTGGACGCAAGCGGGAAGCGAAGGCGGTGGAAAAACGTGCAGCCCGGATTCCACAATAAAAGCAACGTCTTCCTCGCCGCCTTCATCATCCTCGCCGGAGCCGCACCCCTCGCCGCCAGCCTCGCCTTCGGCCTCGGCGGCCGCCGCGCCTTCGAACATTACCTCGAACGCCGCTCCCACTCCCGCGCCGAAACCGAAAAATCCTTCTTCCAACACCTCTAACCACCCGGGCGGCCCCCCATGCCGCCCCTCCCTCCACACTCCTCCCCTCGGAATGCCGTCAAAAAAGGGATATTATTGCCCGATTCTGGTATATACTGCCGGGTACCGAAAGGTGCAATATCGATTCGTGGTTCAGGAACAGAAAACATGTGTTATCTTTCCAACCGTCCCCTTATTACCGCCGCAGGCGCGGATCCGGCGCCACTGTGGCGCGCGCACTCATGCGTGCCGCGTCGAGACTCATCTCGACGCCTGCCGGCTGGAAGCCTCGGCGCCTGGCAGCGTCTCTGCTCATCCGTAGGCCCCCATGGAGTCGTGTTTAACTACCTCCGCTCGATCCACCCCCTGACTGCGATGTGGCTCGCTCCTCTTCTCACCGTGCTCGCTTTGTCTGCCCAGGTCCCTACAGCCGAACTCACCGGAATCGTCACCGACGTCTCCGGAGCCCTGGTGGCGGGCGCCGAAGTCTCCATCACAGCCAGCGCCACCAACGTCCGCCGCGTCGTCACCACGAATGCCGCCGGCGTCTATATCGCCCCCGCGCTTCAGCCCGGATCCTATTCCGTCAAGGTCGCCATGAAGGGCTTCCGGTCCGCCATCGACAATACCGTCGAGTTGCAGGTCGGCCAGACCGCGCGCCTCAATTTTGAACTTCAGGTCGGCGATGTCGCCGAAACCGTCGAGGTCTCGGCGGCGGCCGAAACCCTTGACACCGAAACCACCACCGTCGGAACCGTGATCGACAACAGGCGCATCGAGGACCTGCCCCTCAACGGCCGCAACTATCTCCAGCTCGCAAACCTCGTGCCTTCAGGAACCATCTACGGCCCCGGGAATTTCATTGCCGGAGCCCGCGGCGGCGGCGCGCGCGCCCAGTTCACCTTGAATCTCTCCGGCCAGCGATTTCAGTTCAACCGCTTCACGCTCGATGGAGTCGAGAACACCGATCCCAATTTCGGCACCTACCTCTTCCTGCCCTCGGTCGACGCCCTCCAGGAGTTCAAGGTCGAAACCGGAACCTACAGCGCCGAGTTCGGCCGCAACGTGACGCAAGTGAACGTCATCACCAAGAGCGGAACCAACCAGTTGCATGGCAGCCTCTTCGAGTTCGTGCGCAACACGGCGATGGACGCGCGAAACTTCTTCCAACTCCCCAATGCGCCCGTCCAGCCCCTCAAACGCAACCAGTTCGGATTCACCCTCGGCGGACCGGTGGTCATTCCAAAGGTCCTGAACGGCCGCAACAAGCTGTTCTTCTTCGCCAATTACGAAGGCCAGCGCCAGCGCGTCGGTTCTCTCCAGTTCGCCAACGTGCCCCTCCCCGAGTACTTCACTGGAAACTTCGCCGGCCTGCCGCAAACTGTCTATGACCCCAACACACGAGTCCTCAATGCCGCCGGATCCGCCGTCGTGTCTCAGCAGCCATTTCCAGGCAACGTCATTCCCCAAAACCGCATCCATCCCAGTTCCATCGTCGCCAGGCCGCTCTGGCCGGTCCCGAACAGTCCGCCCACCGGAGTGCGGGACCTGCTCTATGCGCAGAACTACCAGAACAACCTCGAGGCGATGCGCGCCGATGCCGACGGCGGGATGATCCGCGGTGACTGGCAGCAGAGCGACCGCTCCAGTTTCCAACTCCGCTACAGCCACTCCTTCGAGCCCTATTACACCCCGCAGCCCATCGCCGATCAAGGCATCGCCAACACCAGCATCACCGATCAGGCCATGCTCGGGCATACCTTCGTGCTGAATCCGGCCATGGTGAACCAGTTCAAACTCGGATTCAGCCGCCTCGACGCCGATAACGGAAACCTCCACGCCGGCGATGCCGCCAATGACTGGGTGAAGAAGCTCAAAATTCCCTATGTGCTCACCAGCCCCAGAACCTGGGGCAGCCCGCGCCTCGGAATTGGCCCGTTCACAGTGGTCGGCGATCCCGAAAATTCACCATATTCCAACTGGGACACGATGATTCAAGTCACGAATAACTTCTCCTGGAGCAAGGGAAAGCACACTCTCAAGTTCGGCGGCGACTATGTTCGCACGCGCTACAACCTCGCCGGCAACGACCGCCCGCGCGGCCAGTTCACCTTCAGCGGAACCTATTCCCAGCTTACCGGCCAGACCCCCCTCGCCCTCCACGGCATGTCGGACTATCTGCTCGGACTCGTCAGCGCCCAGCAGGCCCAACTGGGCGAGGTCGCCGCTCAACTGCGAAGCTACTCGCTTGGCCTGTATTTTCAGGACAACTGGAAGGTCTCCTCAAAGCTCACCCTCAACCTCGGTCTGCGATACGAACTCGCGCCCGGATGGGTCGAAAAGTACGACCACATGACCATCGTGAACTGGTCCTGGGATAACTCGTTCCATCCCATCTGGGTGCGCGTCGGCAACGGCGATTTCTATGAAGGCAACCCGCCCGTGCCGCTCCCTGCTGGCTGGGCAATTGCCCGCGACGGGAGATTCGGACGCCGCTCCTGGAAGACCGCCACCCGCCAGTTTGGGCCCCGCATCGGTTTCGCTTACAGCCTGACCTCGAAGACAGTCCTGCGCGGTGGCTTCGGAGTGTTTTTCCCCCACGACATTGGAAACGCCGCTTTCGACATCCTCCGCAATCAGCCATTCACCATGCGCATCGCCTCCAATTCCAATCAGTTCATCCCGGATGCCACTTGGGACAACCCCTACCCGCCCTATACGCTGCGCGTCTCCACCCTCTCGCCCTCCTGGCTCTGGGGTGAGCCCCAGCCATACACGCCTCAATGGTCATTCAACGTTCAGCGCGCTCTTAGCGGTTCGTTATCCCTCGAAGTCGGCTACGTCGGCTCGGCCAGCGTTCACTTGCAGCGGACCGTATACGCGAATGACTCCGCCCCAGGCGGTCCCATCGCCAACCGCAACCTGCGCCGCCCCTGGCCGGACCTCGGTTTCATTCAAGCCGTCGAGGCGCCAAGCCATGCCTCGTATCATTCCTTTCAAACCCGCTTACAACAGCGCTTCTCGCGAGGGTTCACCCTATTAGCCTCCTACAGTTGGGAGAAGTCCATCGACGACGGCAGCGGAATCCGCCAGGCCCTCGGCGATACCTATGTCCCCTCGCTCGGCTCCGACCTCCGGACCGAGCGCGGTTTGTCCGCTTTCAACTTCGGCCAGAAACTCACCGTTTCCGGCCTCTGGGAACTGCCCATCGGGCGAGGCAAAGCCATCGGCAAGGACATGAACAGGTACGCTAACCTCCTCGCCGGCGGCTGGCAACTGGGCGGCATCTTCACCATCTCCGGAGGCTTCCCCTTCTCGGTCAGTTGCCAGAGCAACGGCACCTATCAGAACACAGACAGCACCTGCCGCGCCGACGCCACCGGCATCAGCCCCAACCTCGACAACCCCGGCCCGGCCCGCTGGTTCAATCCCGCCGCCTTCACGAACCGCGTCGATTTCCTCACCAACGTCGGCCCCTACCGCTTTGGCAACAGCGCCCGCAACAACATCGTCGGCCCAGGCATGGTTCAGTTGGACGCGTCGTTATTCAAGACGTTCCGGTTCAGGGAGCGCGCGGAACTCGATTTTCGCGCGGAGTTCTTCAACCTCCCCAATCACCCCAACTTCGGCCAGCCGGCTGCCACCGTCGGAGTCGCCGATTTCGCCAGGATCAGCAGCACCCGGACCGACCAGCGGCAGATCCAACTCGGATTGCGGCTGACTTTCTGAAATAGCGGTCACAAGCAATTCACATTTTTTACAACCCGCTCCCCTACAACCACTTACCGCCTGTTCACCACCCTTTCAAACCCCCTCCCGCCACTGCCCGCCTGCTACTCTCTCACCAGGAGTGGCTCACACCCCTCCGGAAAGGAACCCCACAATGATGTCTGCCACCGCCCAGTCCCGGGCCGATGCCGCCCGCGCCAATGGAGCCACGTCCCACGGCCCCGTCACCCCCGAAGGCAAAGCCCGCTCCTCCCGCAACGCCGTCTCCCACGGCCTCTGCGCCAAACACGCCCTCGTCCGCCCCGAAGAACGCGAAGAGTATCTCCAACTCATCGAAGGCCTCCACAACGACATCCGCCCCGATGGTCCCCTCGAAGCCATGTTCTTCGATCAACTCGTCCTCGCCGCCTGGAACCTTCGCCGCGCCGCCGTCCTCGAAGCCCAACTCTTCGAACAGGCCGGTCACCAGGACCTCCTCCTGCTCGCCGAAAACCCCATCCTCCAGAAACAAATCGACCGCATCCAGCGCCACAAAGCCGCCAACCGCCGCGACTTCAACAACTCCTACCGCGAACTGAAACTCCTCCAGAAAAATCGTATGATCCGCCAGCAATCGCCCGAAGCCGTACCCGAAGACGCCCCGCCGCTCGCTGACCTCACCGCCTATACAAAACGAACCCAACCCCCCATCCCCGAAGCCGCCGCGCCGGCCCCCACCCCCCAGCCCCAGACCGCTCCCGCCGGCTTCCCCACCTCAAGCGAGACTCAATAAGGCGCCCCTCTCCTTTTCCAGTAAAGCCGGCACGTATGGAGCCCCCATAGCCCGCGGCTACACTGTAGACTGAGAGTCAGGCGGTACTTGCCAATGTCAGAAGCGCTCATCATCTCCGACCCCAGGATCATGATGGGTAAGCCCGTCGTTGCCGGAACGCGGATTACTGTAGAACTGATCCTGGAGAAACTCGCTGCCGGAGAAACAATCGAGCAGATTCTCTCAGAGCATCCACGTCTGACTGTGGAAAGCGTTCGGGCAGCAATCGCCTTTGCTGCCGAAGCGTTCCGCGCCGGCGTCGTCTACCCCGCGGAGAAAGTCGCTGGGTGAAGATTCTCGCCGGCGAAAGCGTCGACAAATAGATTGTTGACCTACTGCGCTTCAACGGATACGATGTCGTGTTTATTGCCGAACTTGATCCCGGCATTGACGACGAAGATGTGCTCCTCAAGCTAACCCGATTACCAGCTTTCAGCCAGATCCTCCATCTCATTCACAAGCAATTTACTCTTTTTGCAACCCGCTCCCCTACAAACACTTACCGCCCATCCATCACCCGTTCGAATCCCGTCCCCCACCGCCCCGCCTGCTACCCTCTCACCAGGAGTGGCTCACACACCCTCCGGAAAGAAACCCGCAACCATGTCCGGCGCCGGACTCCATCATCCCGAGCCCCACCCCTCAGCCCAGGCCGCTCCCGCCAATTTCACTTCAAGCGAGGCTCAACAAGTACGGCCGCACATGCTTCTCCAGGATCCCCACCACCGCGCTCCGTTCCTCTTCCCGCAGAGCCGTCACGTAAGGAGCCCCCGTGGCCCGCTCGCAGATCCCCAGCCACCGCAGCGCCTCGTCAAACGCGCCCCAGATCGACCCGTATTGGAAGATCTGCCACGCGTCCTTCAACTCCTGCTGCCGCTCCCGCGCCTTCTCGAGATCGCCCCCGCGGTACGCCTCGTACAACTCCACCGCGATCCGCGGGCACACATTATGCAGCCCGCCCACGCACCCGTGGCACCCCATCTGCAGCGCCACCACAATCAGAAACTCGCTCCCTGTCAGAATCGAAAACTCCTCGTCGCCTTTCATCAGCGTCAGGATGTTTTGCAGGTTCACGCAGTCCTGATTGCTCACCTTGATCCCGCGCAGATGCGGGATCCGGCTCCGCAGCTTCGCGATCGTCTCCGGGTGAATCGGGTTCTTCGTCAACACCGGGTTGTCGTAGAGGTACACCGGAATATCCACCGCCGCGGCAATCTCCGAAAAATACGCCATCAGGTGATCCTGCGTTCCATAGAAGTAAAACGGCGGCAGCATGCTCAAAGCGTCCACCCCCTGCGCCGCGATCTCCTTCGCCATCGCCACCGCCCGCGACGTCGAGGTCTCCCCCAACCCGCCCATCACCGGCACGCGCCCGTTCACTGCCTCCACCGTCGTCGCGATCGACCGCAGTTGCTCCTCGTTCTTCAGAAACGCGAACCCGCCCATCGTCCCGTTCGCCAAAATGCCGTGCACCCCCGCGTCCACCAGGTAATGCGCCAGCCGCGTCAATCCCGCCGTATCCACTCGGTCATTCTCCGTAAGCGGAGTCCCGATCGGCGGCACCACACCGTGAAGTTGCATAATGCACTCCATTCTATCTACTGTCGACAGTCGGTGCAATCCGCTGCTACCATGTCTGTCATGCCCACCGCCTCCCTCGGCGAAGGAAACACGCCTCTCGTCCCCAGCCTCCGCCTCGCCGCCAGATTCGGCCTCCGCCGCCTCTTCTTCAAACTCGAACTCTGCAACCCCTCCGGCTCCTATAAGGACCGCTTCATCGCCGCCCAACTCTCCCACATGCTCTCCACCCGAGCCCGCGCCTGCGTCGCTACCTCCTCCGGAAACACCGGCTCCTCCCTCGCCGCCTATTGCGCCCGCTACGGCCTCACCTGCTCCATCGTCGTCAATCAGAACGCCCCCGCCGGCAAACTCGCCCAAATGCAGGCCCACGGAGCCCGCGTCCTGCGCGTCCAGGACTTCATCTCCTCCCCCGATGTCACCCGCCAGGTCTTCCATACCCTCGAACAGTTCTCCCAACAGGCCAACGCCCCCTTGGTCGTCTCCGCCTACCGCTACTGCCCCCAAGGCATGGCCGGGGTCGAATCCCTCGGCCGCGAACTTTCCGCCCACCCGAATCTCCGCCACGTCTTCGCCCCGCTCGGCGGCGGAGGTCTCTACTCCGCCGTCTGCCGCGGCCTTCATAGCTCTCCCACCCTCGTCCACGCCGTCCAACCCGAAGGCTGCCTCACCACCGTCGCCGCCTGGCTCCGCGGCGATGACGAAATCCGCCCCGTCGAAAGCACCACCACCATCAGCGGACTCGCTGTCCCCTTCGACATCGACGCCTCCCTCGCCCTCCGCCTCCTCCGCGAAAACGGAGGTGCCGCCTACTCCGTCTCCGACCACGAGGTCTACGAAGCCCAACAACTCATGCTCGAACTCGAAGGCATCTACACCGAACCCGCCGGAGCCACCGCCCTCGCCGGACTCCTCCGCGCACTCCAGTCCGGCCAAATCCACCCGGACGACGACACCATCTGCCTCGTCACCGGACACGGCTTCAAAGACCCCGCCTCCATCGCCACCGCCGCCGCCCGCCACCCCGGCACCCTCCTCCCCCCATCCGAACTCCTCGCCACGCTCCGGTCTTCCTCCTAGCATTCAACGCAACCTCTATGCACCCTCTGCGCCCAAGCGCCCCGCCGTGCCGCCAGCACCCGGCCAACAGCATTCAACGCAACCTCCAACCACGCCGTGCAGCCTCTGCGCCCAGGCGCCCCGCCGTGCGGCCAGCACCCTCTGCGCCCAGGCGCCCCGCCGCGCGGCCAGCACCCTCTGCGCCCAGGCGCCCCGCCGCGTGGCTAGCGCCGCCTTTACATTCTGTCGACAGTGTGCTAGACTCCCCCCATGTTGGTTAGGGTATTGCTCGCTTTCTTCCTCTTCCTCCCCGCCGCCGCCCAGAACACGACGGGAACCATCTCCGGACTCATCACGGACCCTTCCAAGGCTGCCGTCCCCGACGCTGAAGTCACGGTCACTAACGAAAACACCGGCCTCCGCCGCACCGCCAAAACCAATGACGACGGCGTCTACCGCATTCCCTTCCTCCCCATCGGCGTCTACTCCGTCCAGGCCAAGAAGGAAGGCTTCCGCTCCGAGGTCCAAAAGGACATCCAGCTCGAAATTCTCCAGGTCCGCACCGTCGACTTCACCCTCCAACTCGGCGCAGTCAGTGAAACCGTAACCGTCGAAAGCACCTCCCCGCTGCTCGAAGCCGAAACCTCCCAGGCCGGCGAAGTCATCAAGACCGAACAGGTCACCAACCTCCCGCTCGGCCGCCGCAACTTCATGCAGCTTACCTTCCTCGCCCCCATGGCCACCCCCGCCACCCGCGACTTCCGTTCCACCGAAATCGGCCGCGGCACCGCCGTCCCCGCCAGCGCCGGACAGCGCCCGGAGCAGAACAACTACCAGATCGACGGCATCGACAACCGCGAAAACGGCCGCAGCAGCTACGCCATCTCCCCGCCCGTCGACTCCATCTCCGAATTTAAGGTCCAGACCGGCCTCGCCCCCGCTGAATTCGGCAAAGGCGGCGGCACCATCGTCAACGTCGTCACCCGCAGCGGCTCCAACAACTACCACGGTTCCGCCTACGAGTTCCTCCGCAACGACATGTTCGACGCCCGGCCCTACTTCGCCTCTGCCAAGAGCCCCCTCAAGCTCAACCAGTTCGGCGGAGCCCTCGGAGGCCCCATCAAAACCGACAAGCTCTTCTTCTTCGGCAACTACGAAGGCCTCCGCCAGCGCGCCGCCGGCTCCCCTCCCATTTACCGCGTCTTCTCCGATAACGAGCGCGCCGGCATCTTCTCCACCGCCATCAAGGACCCCTTCACCGGCGTCCCCTTCCCCGGCAACACCATCCCCCAAAGCCGCATGGACCCCATCTCCCGCAAGGTCCTCGATCTCGTTCCCACCGCCAACCGCTCCGACCCCGCCCGCAACTTTATCTTCGAAGGCCGCAAACCCGCCGAGATCAACGCCGACAACGCCGTAGGCCGCATCGACTATAACATCGGCGCGAACGACACCCTCTATGGCCGCTATCTCTTCAACCAGGAGCAGTACACCTCCTCCGCCGCCTGGCCGATGCCTTCCAACGCCGGAGGTACGGACCTGAGACTGCGCGCCCAGGGAGCCAGCGCCCACTGGAACCACATCCTCAAACCCACTCTCATCAACAACCTCTCCATCGGCTACACCCGCTACCGCAACCTCCTCGGCACCCTCAACTCCTTCAAGCAGGACTTCATCAACTCCGCCGGCATCACCAACACCCTCTCCGCCGTCGATCCCCTCTTCTGGGGCGTGCCCAACGTCTCCGTCACCGGCTACAGCCTGCCCTCCGACGGCACCCCCAACTACCGCACCACCAACAACTACCAGCTTCAGGACAGCGTCTACTGGAGCCGCGGCAAGCACAACATCAAAATCGGCGGCGACCTCCGCGAAATCCGCGAGTACATGTTCTACACCGGCGGCAACGGCAGCACCGCCTTCACCAACAACTACGCCGGCAACGTAGTCGCGGACTTCCTCCTCGGCGCAGCCTCCAGCGTCAACAAAACCGCCCGCGCCACCCAGTGGAACTCCAAACTCCACTACCTCGGCGTCTTCGCCCAGGACGATTGGAAGGTTTCCCAACGCCTCACCCTCAACCTCGGCGTCCGCTACGAAGTGGAAAGCGCCCTCAAGCAAGCCGGCGATAGCGGCCTCGGCTTCGATCTCTCCAACGGCACCATGCTCCTCTCCCAGAACGTTGCCGGCCGCTCTGTCATCGAGAACTTCTACAAGACCGTTCGCCCCGATGTCCCCATCAGCTTCGTCAACCACAGCGCGCCCTACGACGCCGACACCAACAACATCGCCGTTCGCCTCGGCTTCGCCTATCGCGCCCGCCAGAACACCGTCATCCGCGGCGGCTACGGTATCTTCTACGATTCGCCACAAGTGCAGTCTCTCGCTTCCACCAACGACTTCGCGCCCAACACGCTCCGCCCCATCTGGACCTCTCCTGCCACCACCCCGCAATACGGCTACAACCCAGAAGGCAACACCAACGCGGAACTCACTCTCAAGACCGCTCCACTGACCATCTTCCCCTTCCTCTCCCGCGACTTCCCATACGGCAAGGTTCAGCAGTGGCTCTTCTCCGTTCAGCAGCAACTCACCCGCACCCTCGTCCTCGAAGGTCTTTATCAAGGCTCCACCGGCGTCAACCTCCTCGCCTTCGATAACCTCAACGCTAAACTCCCCGGCCCCGGCAACGTCCAACTCCTCCAGCCCTTCCCCCAATTCGCCCGCATTCAGGCCGAGGTCATGAACGCCCGCTCCTGGTACAACGGCGGTGCCCTCAAGCTCGAACAGCGCGCCTGGAAAGGCATGTCCTACCTCGTCGCCTACACCTACTCCAAGTCCCTCGACACCGCCTCCACCCTCAACGCCGGCCCCGTCTGGACCGACCCCACGCAGCGTCTCCAGACCGCAAAAGGCCCCTCCGACTTCGACGCCCGCAACCGCTTCTCCGCGGCCTTCGAATACTCCCTCCCCTTCGGCAAAAATCGAGCCCTCTTCAACAACCTCAGCGGCCTCGGCGACCGTCTCATCAGCGGCTGGGGAGCCCGCGGCACCGTCTTCTTCCAGACCGGCGACCTTGTTTCTCCCGGCATGAACCTCGGCCGCGTTAACATCTGTGCCGCTGCCTGCACCGCCCGCCCCGACCGCGTCGGTAACGGTAACATCTCCAAGGGCCAGCGCACCCTCGACAATTTCTTCGATATCAGCGCCTTCAAACTCCTCCAGAATGGCGGCCTCGACCAGCGCGTCGGCAACGCCGGCCGCAACATCCTCTATCAGCCCGGCATCAAGAACCACGACCTCCAGATCTTCAAGACCACCCGCGTCTTTGAAACCCACACCCTCGAGTTCCGCTGGGAAATGTACAATGCCTGGAACCACGCCAACTGGGGAGGCGCCAGCGCCAACGTGGAAGTCCCCGCCACCTTCGGCAAAATCGTCGGCCGTGGCGCAACACGATCCATGCAGTTCGCCCTCAAGTACGAGTTCTGATATGCGTCGAACCCTCACCGCCGCGGCCCTCACGGCAGCCGCGGCCTTCCTTCTCCATGCCAAACTCAAACAGGCCTTCGAGTACGTCGTCGCCCCTTCCACCGAGTCCAACAAGCGGAACTCCGAAGCGGACATGCTCGTCCTCAAAGACGGCCGCGTCATGCTCGCCTGGACCGAGTTCTACACCTCCGCCGGCAGCGATTTCGGAGCCGCCCGCATCGGAGCCATGTTCTCCAAGGACGGAGGCCGCGCCTTCAAGGACAAAATCGTCCTCCAGGAAAACATCGGCCAGATGAACGTCATGGAGCCCGACCTCCTCCGCCTCAAATCGGGCAAGGTCGCCTTCCTCTTCTGCCGCAAAAACTCCGAAGCCGATTGCCTCCCCATGGCCCGCTTCTCCACTGACGGCGGCAAGACCTTCAGCCCGCCCAAGCCCATGCCCGTCTCTCCCTATCCTTCTTATACGGGCATGAATCACGACCGCCTCATCCAACTCCGCACCGGCCGCCTCCTCGTGCCCTTCTGGTACACCCTCGACATCCACGTCAGCCGCCATATCCTCACCCGCGCCTACTACTCCGATGACGACGGCGCCACCTGGAAGCAGAGCAAAACGCTCGTCGACATCCCCGACAGCCGCGCCGGAGCCCAGGAACCCGGCGTCGTCGAACTCAAGGACGGCCGCATCCTCATGTGGATCCGCACAGACAAAGGCCACATCTACCGCTGCTATTCCTCTGACCACGGCGAAACCTGGTCCACCCCCGAGGCCATGAAGCTCGATTCGCCCCTCTCCCCGCAGTCCATCAAGCGCATCCCCTCCACCGGAGACCTGCTCCTCATCTGGAACAATTCCCCCGACAAACGTTTCCCCCTCACCGCCGCCATCTCCAAGGACGACGGCCAGACCTGGGAGCACATCCGCAACCTCGACGAGGACCCCGCCCACACCTACGCCTACACCGCCATCGAGTTCCTCAAGGACCGCGCCATGTTCGCCTACTACGCCGGCCCGCCCCACGGCGTCCGCAGCGAAGGCCGCTGGTCCCTCAAGTTCAAAGCCGTTCCCTTCAACTGGTTCTATCAATGAAGCTCATCGCCCCACTCTTCCTGGCGCTCCTCGCTTTCGGAGCGGATTTCGAAACCGGCGTCGTCGCCCCATCCGACGGCGGCGACTTCTTCCGCAACACCATCCCTCAGGTCGCCCGCCTCGGTGACGGACGCCTCATGTCCGTCTTCGGCGTATCCCCCAAAGGCCCGCGCCTCACACGCATTGCCTACACCGTCTCCTCCGATGGCGGCCGTACCTGGGCCTCTCCCAAAGTCCTCTACGAAGAGAAAGAAAAGGACCGCGCCGTCGGAGATCCCAACATGCTCGTCGATGGCAACAAGCTCTTCGTCTACTGGACCCGCGTCGACAATCCCAACACCATCAAAAAGGCCTGGACCTGGTGCGCCCGCAGCACCGACAACGGCAACACCTTCGCCGCCCCCGTCGAGGTCTTCATCCCGCGCCAGTACACTCCAGGCAAGCAGCACAACGCCATCCGCCTTGCTGACGGCACCTACGCCATGGGCATCTCCTGGGACCACTGGCCCGAGCACGGCCTCCACGCCCGCACGGAAGGCGAAATGAATCTCTCGAGCGGGCTCATGCTTTCCAAAGACGGCCTCCACTGGACCCTTTACGGCGACCTCCACGTCTTCGTCGAAAAGGTCACCCCCGGCTCCACCAATGGCCTCGCCGAACCCTCCATCGTCCAACTCACGAACGGCGAAATCTACATGCTCTTGCGCTCCGGCTCCTCTCATCACTACGAAGCCCGCAGCCGCGACGGAGGCATCACCTGGACCCCGCCCGCCCCCAGCCCGTTAATCGGACACAACACCCCGGCCGCTCTCTGGCGCATCGAAAACTCGGGCGAAATCGCCGCCGTCTGGAACAACTCGCCCATCAACCGCTTCCCCCTCTCCGTCGCCATCTCCGCCGATGGCGGCCGCACCTGGTCGAAGCCCCGCATCCTTGCCAACACCAGCGGCCCCCAGGTCTCCTACCCCGGTCTTACCCAAACCACCGACGGCACGCTCGTCGCCGTCTGGCAGGCCCAACGCGAAGACGGCGGACGCGACATCCGCTACGCCCGCTTCACCCGCGACTGGGTCCTCGAAGGCTCCAAGTGAACCCCTCCACCCACGCCCGCAACACTCGCCACAACCTCACCCTCAACTTCACCGCCCAAGGCCACCACATCGAACTCCCCGTCATCCTTCTCCGAGGCGCAACTCCCGGCAAAACCCTCGTAGTCACCGCCGGCGTCCATGGCGACGAATACGAGGGCGTCCGAGCCATCTTCGAAATCACCGCCGAACTCGACCCCGCCGCCATGTCCGGCGATCTCCTCTGCGTCCCCGTCTGCAATCCACCCGCCTTCTGGAACGTCTCCCGCTCGAGCCCCCTCGACAACGGCAACCTCGCCCGCGTCTTCCCCGGCAACCCCGAAGGCTCGCCCACCGAAGCCATCGCCTGGCACATCGATCAGCACATCCTTGCTCACGCCGATTTCTACATCGATCTCCACAGCGCCGGAGTCCGCTGCCTCATGCCCACCATGGTCGGCTACGAAGCCGGCGACGCCCGCGCCGAAGCCGCCGCCAACATCTTCGGAGCCCCCGTCATCTGGGCTCACGACACCATCGCTCCCGGCCGCACCGTCTCCGCCGCCCGCGCCCGCGGCATCCCCTGGCTCTACACCGAAGCCCGCGGCGCCGGCCGCATCCACCCCGATGACCTCGCCGTCTACCGCAACGGCGTCTACCGCCTGCTCCAGCACCTGGCCATCCTTCCCGGCACGCCCGCGCAATCCATCCCCGAACACTCCCTCTACGGCGACGGCAACATCGACGCCTCCATCACCACCTCCCGAAAGGGCTTCCTCATCCCCGAAGTCGATCTCCTCGACACCGTGACCAAAGGCCAAACGCTCGGCACGCTCCGCGGCCTACACGGCGAAATCCTCGAAACGTTCACCGCCCCTCGTGATGGCGTGGTCGCCCTCATCCACATCTGCCCCCTCATCAACAGCGGCGATCCGCTGTTCCTCATCACCGGCGCCCGCAAGCAATGATCGCCCTTCTCCTCCTCGCCTTCGCCCCTCACTTCCGCATCGTCACCTTCGGCGATTCCCTCACCGCCCCGCGAAAAGGCGTCGTCACCTACACCGATGTCCTCGCCGAAGAGCTTCCCAGGCGCGGCATCCCCGTCGATATCTGGAACGCAGGCGTCGGAGGCAACACCTCCACCCAGGCCCGCGCCCGCTTTGATCACGACGTCCTCCAGCGCAGCCCCGGCCTCGTCATCATCCAACTCGGCACGAACGACTCGGCCATCGACGTCTGGAAGAAGCCTCCCGCCACCGCGCCCCGCGTCAGCATCTTCCCCTACCGCGACAACCTCCTCTACTTCATCCGCACCCTGCGCGAACACCATGCCAAGGTCATCCTCATCACCCCCAACCGCCTCGCCTGGACACCCAAACTTCGCGAACTCTACGGCAAGCCTCCTTACAATCCCGACGACCCCGATGGCTTCAACCTCCTGCTCGATGCCTACTCCGACATGATGCGCGGCATCGCCGCCCGCGAGCGCATCCCGCTCATCGATGCCGCCGCGGCCATGCCCGCGTCCCTATTGCTCGACGGCATGCACCCCAACACCGAGGGCCACCGCCTGGTTGCCAACCTGCTCCTCAAAACGATACCTTCGCTCTTGAAGCCCCTCTTGAAGCCATGATCACCCGCCGAAACGCTCTCGCACTCCTCGCCGCCCCTGCCCTCGCGCAAGGATCCGCGGTCCTCTACCGCTCCACCGTCTTCAGCTACCCCAACACCGATCCCTACGATGGCAATAACCGCAACGGGTTCAACCACGCCCCCAACATCTGCACTCTCCCCGATGGGCGCCTGCTCGCCGTGTGGTTCTCCGGACCCTTTGAAGCCTCCGTCAACCAGATGATCCTCGGCGCAACTTCCGATGACGACGGCCACTCCTGGTCGCGCCCTCAGGTCATGAACGACTTCCCCCGCAAGTCCGACTTCGATCCCTCCCTTGTCGTCGATGGCGCGCGCACGCACTTCCTCTTCATCGCCGGACGCTGGAACCGCTACCCCTTCGTGCACGGCGAAAAGAACTTCGTCGGCAAGGAATCCTATTGGATCTACCACCGCGCGAGCGATGATTCCGGCCGCACCTGGAGCCCGCCGCGTACCGTGCTCTCCGAGCCCGCCTTCTGCACCCGCGGCAACGGCATCCGCCACTCTTCCGGCGACCTCCTCGTCCCCATCTACCAGATGCAGGGCGATCACGCCTGCGTGCTCAAGTCCACCGACGGAGGCCGCTCCTGGAAGCGCACCGGACGCGTCACCTGCCGCGCCGGCATCGAAGAGCCCACCATCGCCGAACTGCGCTCCGGAGCAGTCATGATGGTCCTCCGCACGCACGACGGCCGCCTGTGGCATTCCACTTCCAAAGACCGCGGCGAAACATGGGCCGAAAGCGTACAGACCTCTCTCCCCGCCGCACGCGCCTCGCACAATCTGTTTCGAACAAAATCCGGCCGCATCGTTCTCACCCACGACGAATGCCCGCCTCCGAACCGCACCCCGCTCACGCTGCGCGTCTCGAATGACGATGCCGCCACGTGGTCCGAACCGTTGACCATCGCCGAGGCCCCCATCCCGAAACCCGGCGATGCCGTCTGGAACCGCCAGGTGACATATCCTTCGGTAACCGAACTGCGCGACGGCAGCCTCGGCGTCGTCTGGTCCGGCATCGCCATCGCCGACGAA
Organism: Bryobacterales bacterium; assembly: GCA_020847975.1. Taxonomy (GTDB): domain Bacteria; phylum Acidobacteriota; class Terriglobia; order Bryobacterales; family Bryobacteraceae; genus CADEFT01. The sequence goes on from JADLBD010000207.1 coordinate 17,018, forward strand.
TCGCAGGCGGGCGACATCCGGTTTGCCCGTGTAAGAATTTGAACATGTTGCGGAGATCCCTCCTGCTCGCCCCCGCTGCGCTCGCCATGCAGCCCGCCAAAGCCACCGCCGCCCTCATCGCCGAGCCTACCGGCCCGCACCTGCCCATCTACATCCAGGCCCTTTCCGAGGCGCCCAACATCGGCCGGCTTGCCGTCGTCGACCCGTCCGGCGGCATCTTCGCCCGCGCCCCGAAAATGCGCCCGTTCCAGGACGCCTCGGAAATGATGCGCGCCATGAAACCCCAACTCGTCGTCGTCGCTCTCGAAGCCCATCATGCGCCCGCATCCATTCGGATAGCTCTCGAAAACGGCGCCCATGTGCTCGCCGAAAAGCCCGCCTGCACCCGCGCGAGCGACTTTGCCGCCGTCGCTGCCCTCGCCGCCGAGCACAGGCGCTACCTCATGCTCGCCTTTGCCACGCGCCTCTATCCCGTCGCCCTCCGCGCCCGCCAACTCTTCGACGAAGGCCGCATCGGCAAGCTCTACGGCGCAACCATGCACTACATCGCCGACCAGACCCGCCTCACGCGTCCGGAATATCAGCGCTCCTGGTTCTCCTTCAAAGACAAGGCCGGCGGCGGGCATCTCATCTGGCTCGGCATCCACTACATCGATCTCCTCCAGTTCCTCACCGCCCAGCGCATCACACTGGTAAGCGCGCAGATCGCCAACGCCGGCGGGCAGCCCATCGAAGTCGAGGATTCCGCCGCCCTCACCTTCCAACTCGAAGGCGGCGCGGTGGGATCCATGCAGAGCGGCTACTACCTCGACAAGGGCTATCACAACGGAATAACTCTATGGGGCTCCAAGGGTTGGCTCCGATTTGACCCTGCCGCCGGAAATCTCGAGTGGTACACTAACGGCGGCAGCGCCAGGACGGAAAAGCTGCCGAAGATCGACGGCTATCCGGTGCTTGTCCGCACCGCCGCGGACATCGCGCTGGGCGCGGCAAAACCCTTCATCACCGCCGATGAATGCCTGCAAACGTTACGCGTGGTTTTCGCCGCCTACAAATCCGCGCGGACAGGACGAATGGTTGCTGCTTTCTGACCGTGGCGCACGTTCTCAAACGTGCCGCGTCCCCACCGTTGGGGACGCGCAGTCGCCCGCCGCGAGATCCTTCGTGAGCACCGTCAGGAAAGTCACCAGCAGCATCACCGCCACCGTCGCTTGAATCACCGCCAGGCTGGCGAACGCATTCGCCATCCCGAACGAGCTCTTCAGCGCCCCCGCCAGAAGCACCCCGGCGCCGCCTACGAAGCAGCTCGACATGTTCATGAATCCGATCGCCGTCGAGCGCAACTGCTCGGGAAGCAGTTCGCACAACAGCGGCTGTGCGTTGACATAGCCCATCCCGACAAACAGCGCGAAGCCCGTAATGGAGGCGGCAATGACAGCGAAATTCCGGCTCCACGCGAAATTGACCAGCAAAGGAGAAGCGATGAGATACGCCGCCACCATGATCAGCATCCGGAAGCGCGGATGCTTCCGCGCGGCGCGGTCCGATGGCACGCCGCCAATCATCAGCCCGGCAACTCGTCCGCCCTGTATCCACAAAGTGCCGTACAAGCCCGCCATCGCCAGCGACAGCGCGAAGGTCTCCTGGAAGAACAGAGGCAGCCAGTTAATGAATACCCAGTTCACGCTGCCGGAGAGCACGATCTCCGCGGTCAGGACGAGAAAGCTCGGCACACGGAACAACCGCCGCAGCGCCTCGAGCAGCGGCAGCGCGCTGGCTGTTGTCTCCTTCGCCGTCTCGGCGTCCCGCAGAAACAGGAAACACACTAATGTCATCAACAGCCCCGCAACACCCAGAATCACGAAGGATGGCCGCCAACCGAAATGATCCCCCAAGTACCCCGCCAGCGCTCCGCCGCCCACCATGCCCACCGAAAAGCCGGCGATGTGGATCCCTATCGCCTTCGCCCGCGTCGCGGGTCCGTGATGATCGGCAATCAGCGCCGTCGCCGCCGGAATGTAGGCGGCTTCCGCGATTCCGAGCAACGCCCGCATCACCAGCAGATGCGACGTAGACCCGGCAAACGCGGTAGCCGTCATCACCACGCTCCACGCGCCGAGGCTCATCGTCAGCAGCCGCGCCCGCGACATCCGGTCGCCCAAATACCCGGCGAACGGAGAAACCGCGGCATACGTCCATAGAAAGACAGTCCCCGTAGCCCCCAGCGCGATGTCCGACATTCCCAGATCCGCGCGCAACAGGGGAAAAACCGCCGTAATGGCCGTCCGGTCGCCGTAGTTCAGTCCTGCGACGCAGAACAGGAGAAACGCCACGAACCACTTGTACCGGGGATCCCCGAATTTCATTCTGTCGACAGTTTATCATTCGTGTACACTGTTATTCACATGCCTCTGCTCGGCGCTGGAACCACAACTCTCGGCCGCGAAGTCAACGAAGACGACTCCTATCGCCTGCTCGACCGCGCCTTCGATCTCGGCATCCGCATCTTCGACACAGCGGAAGCCTACGGCGGCGGAAACGCCCGCGCCTACCGCGCCAAAACGCTCGGCATCGAAGACGTCCGGGAAACCACCGGCCTCATGCACTCTTCGGAAATCATTCTCGGCCGCTGGATCCGCTCGCGCGGCGTTAGACGTGAAATCATGCTGAAAACAAAGGCTTCGAGCGGTTTCACAGCCTCTGCCATCCGCCACGCGCTCACCGCCAGCCTCGAGCGCCTGCAAGCCGATTCCGCCGATGTCTACTACCTGCATTCGAAGCCCACGGGCATCCCCCTCGAGGAACCCTTGGGCGTCCTCACGGAAGAACAGCAGCGCGGGCGCATCGGCAGGATCGGAGTCAGCAACTTCTCCCTCGCCGATCTCGAACTGGCGCGCTCCATTGCCCCGGGCGTCGCTTTCTGCCAGAACATCTACAATCTCGCCCTGCCGGAAGCGGAAGACAACGAGATCCCCTATTGTCGGCAGAATGCAGTTTGCTTCGTCGCCTACAGCCCGCTCGGCGCTGGTTTCCTCACCGGCAAGTACGGCGCCCGCGGGGAGCAGTCACCCGCCGGAACCCGCTTCGATGTCATCCCCGGCCACCGCGATGTCTACTTCCATGACTCCTGCTTCGACGCCCTGGCGCGCCTGGAGCGGCTCTCCGCCGAAACCCGCATCCCTCAGCACCTGCTGGCTCTCGCCTGGGTCCTCCGCCGCCCGGACATTGGTATCGTTTTGATTGGCGCGACAAAACCGAGCCACCTCGAAAATGCCCTCGAGGCTTACCGCCTGAGTTTCGAGGACGGCTTCTGGAAGAAACTGGACCGCGCCCCAAAGGACGTTTGAATGCGCATTGGCATCGCTGGCTTTCTGCACGAATCGAATACATTCCTGCCCGCCCCGACGACGCTCGAGGATTTCCGCACCACCAGTTGGACGGAAGGCGCGGCCCTGCTCGATCGCTGGAGCGGCGCGCTTCATGAACTCGGCGGCCTGGTGGATGGCTGCGCCGAGCACGGCCTGACCGCCGTCCCGCTGCTTGCCACCTACGCCGTCCCCAGCGGAACCATCGCCGCATCCGCCTACGACGCCATCGTGGACCGGCTGACCTCGCTGCTGCGCGAAGCCCTGCCGCTCGATGGCGTCCTGCTCGCTCTCCACGGAGCCACCGTCGCGGAGAACTTCCCCGACGCCGACGGCGAAATCACACGCCGCGTCCGGGAAATCGCCGGCCCTCACGTTCCGGTCATCCTCACGCTGGACCTGCACGCCAACGTCTCGCAGCAGATGATCGCCAACACCGATGCATCGGTTTTCTACCGCTCCAACCCGCACCTTGACCAGCGCCAGCGGGGTCTCGAAGCCGCCCGTCTGATGGCGCGCACCGTGCGTGGTGAGATCAGGCCCGTGCAGGCACTCGAGACTCCGCCGTGGATCATCCCCATCGACCGCCAATACACTGACGAGGACCCGGCGCGCCTCCTCTATCAGGACGCCGACCTCGCCCTCTCGAGGCCCGGCGTGCTTTCCACCAGCGTCGCCATGGGCTTCTACTACGCCGACGTTGCCGAGATGGGCGCTTCCTTCCTCGCGGTAACGGATGGCGACCCGGCTCTCGCCCGCGACACCGCCCGCTGGATGGCGCGGCGCGCCTGGGAGCGCCGTCACTCGTTCCAAATCCAGTTGATCCCCCCGGCGGAGGCAGTGCGTGAGGCTGCCGCCGCAACTCGCACGCCTGTCGCTCTCTTCGATGTCGGCGACAACGTGGGCGGCGGCTCCTCCGCGAATTCCACGGTCCTTCTCGAGGAGATCCTCCGGCAGGGCGTCGCCAATTGCGCCGTCGTCCTCTACGACCCTGCCGCCGTCGCCGCCTGCCAGGCAGCCGGTGTCCGCGGCGAAGTTCAGTTGAACGCCGGAGGCGGCGCAGTTCCCATCGCCGGCCGCGTGCGCACCCTCTCTGACGGGCTGTTCGTCGAATACGAAGTGCGCCACGGCGGGTGGGGCCGCAACGACCAGGGCATCACGGCCGTAGTCGAGACAGCCGGGGAAACCACCATCGTGCTCACCAGCCGCCGCATGGCGCCCATGAGCCTCCAACAGTTGCTGAGCCTCGGAGTCCCCGTCGAACGTAAGAGGGCCATCGTCGTCAAGGGCGTCGTCGCGCCGCGCGCCGCCTACGCGCCGGTCTGCCCCCAAATCATCCTCGTGGATACGCCTGGTGAAACCTCCGGCAACCCCGCCCACTTCACTTACCGTCACCGCCGGGTCCCCATGTTTCCCCTCGAACCGGAGGCCGAATACTAGCCGTGGACGCTCGACAGTATACAGAAAGGAAGACAATAGAGGAATGAGCCGGAATGCCGTGTTCGCGCCCGTCCATCTTCCCACGCTCAAACACAACATCGCCGAAATCATCTCCGAGGCGATCTTCTCGGGAAAGATCAAGCCCGGCGAGCGGCTCAATGAGAGTCAACTGGCGCGCGACCTGCACGTCAGCCGCGCCCCCATCCGCGAAGCCCTCCAGCAACTCGAAGAGCAGGGAATCATCGTCAACCATCCCCGCCGCGGCATGTTCGTCGTCAACCTCGAGGACGAGGACCTGCAAAAGATCAACAGCGTCCGGCTGGTGCTCGAAGCCGAGGCCATGCGCCTCGCCCGCGCCAACTTCACCCCCGCCGCCCACGCCAAACTCAACCAGATCCTCGACCGCATGGAACGCTCCGAAGCGGGCCACCCCAGCCTCCGCGTGAAGCTGGATTTCGAGTTCCACCGCGTCATCTGGGGCCTTACGGGCAACGAATACATGGGACGGACGCTGGCCGGCCTCGTCGCGCCCCTCTTTGCCTACAGCGTCATCCGCGCCATGAAGAGCGATAAAGTGCGCCACATCATCTACTCCCACCGCCCGCTGATCGACTTCCTCGCCGGCAAGTCCGGCGAAAGCGCCGAGAAGGTGCTGGCCGATCATTTGAAAGTCCCCTGGACGCAGCCGGAGCGCTTCTCCAGCTATTCCGAGGAAGCGAAGAAGACGGAAAGGAAGCGCAAAGCGAGATCGTGATTTTCCTGATGACCTCCCTCGCCCTACAACTCACATGGAACGCCTGCGCTCCCTTGCCGGAACCGCGCGCCGCGTTGATTCTCGCGGCCGTCGACGGGAAACTGCTCGCGGCCGGCGGAACCTATTGGAGCGAGGGCCGCAAGATATGGAGCCGCCGCGCGGACTTCTTCGACCCCGCGAGCAACCGCTGGCTGCCCGGTCCGCCGCTGCCCGCCCCGCGCGCCGACTCCGCGGTGGCCGCCATCGATGGCGAAGTCTACCTGCTCGGCGGAACCTCTGATGGCGAAGTGCTGGACGACGTGCTCGTGCTGCGAAACGGCGCATGGGAGCCGAGACCCGAAATGCGGCTGCCCGGCAAGCGCAGCTATGCGAACGCCGCCGTGTGGAACGGCAAGCTCTACCTCTTCGGCGGCATGGAAAAGGCCGGCGATTTGCAAACGATCCGCGACAATGTGTGGATTTGGGAGGACGGCCGCTGGAAGCAGATTGCAGCCATCCCGCCCCCGGCGCGCAGCAACTACGCCTTCGCCGTCGATGGGCACACCGCCTACTTCTTCGGCGGCGTCACCGCCACAACGGACGGGTTTCACAACCTCGGCAAGGCCCTCGCCTATGACATTCAGACCAACCAGTGGCGGACGCTGCCCTCCGTTCCGCAGGCAAACCGCGCCTGGGCCGCCGTAGCGGCGCAAGGCAAGATCCTGCTGCTCGGCGGCTACACCAGTGACTTCGCCGCCGGCATCTTCCGCTTTGATCCCATCACCGGCAACTACGCCTATGCCGGCGAGTTGCCTCAGGGCCTCGCCGATACGCGCTACGTCCGGATTGGTGAAAAAATCTATGTGACCGGAGGAGAATCGGGTGTCAAGATCCGCTCCGGCTATACGTGGGAAGGAGTGATTCCTTGAGCACACAAACGCTCTTTCAGGCCGCTGAACGCGAGGCGCGATTCCGCGCGCGCACCCAAGGCTCTCTCGAACGCTACCAGCGCGCCGTTCAATCCCTGGCGGGCGGCGTTTCCACCTCGCTGCGCCGCAGCGCGCGGCCCTATCCGCTGTACTTCTCTCGAGGCGGCGGCTCCGCGGCCATCGACGTGGACGGCAACCGCTACATCGACTACGGGCTCGCGTGGGGACCGCTGATCCTCGGCCACTGCCATCCCGCGGTCGTCGAAGCCGCCTCGAGGGCGCTCGCCGCCGGAGCCACCTACGGCGCGCAGCACGATCTGGAATTCGAAGTGGCCGAAATGATCCAGCGCATTGTTCCCTGCGCGGACCTCGTGTGCTTCGCCAACAGCGGCACGGAGATCGTGCAGGTGGCGCTGCGCCTGGCCCGCGGCGTCACCGGACGCCCGCGCCACCTGAAGTTCGAAGGGCACTATCACGGCTGGGATGACAGCGTCCTGGTGAGCTACCGCTCCACCATTCCTCAACTCGAAGCCGCCACGCCCGACCCTGTGCCCACGGGCTTGGGCCAGCGCCCGCAAAGCAACGCGGTAGTAGCCCGGTGGAATCACCGCGAAAGCGTGGAAGCGGCCTTCGCACGCTACGGCGGCGAGATTGCCGCCATCATTTGCGAGCCTCTGCTGTGCAACAGCGGATGCATCGCGCCGGAGCCCGGATTCCTCGAATTCCTGCGCGAAACCGCCACCAGACACGGCGCATTGCTCATCTTCGATGAGGTGATCACAGGCTTCCGGCTCGCCCTCGGCGGCGCGCAGCAGCACTACGGCGTCACTCCCGATCTCGCCACGTTCGCCAAAGCCGTGGGCGGTGGACTACCTCTGAGCGTGCTCGCGGGCAAGCGCGAGTTCATGGATTGGATTGCCGATGGCCGCGTGGTGCATGCCGGGACGCTGAACGGCAACCCGGTGGCGCTGGGCGCAGCCAAGGCCACGCTCAGCGTGCTGGCGGAAAATGACGGCGCGGTGTACGGCGACATGTGGCGCCGCGGCGAAGCGCTACGCGAAGGCATCGCCGCCGCATTGCGTGGCGCGGGCCTCGCGGTGCAGACCGCGGGCGGCGGTCCCGTCTTTCAGGTCAGTTTCCAACCCTCCCCCGCGCGGGAGTATCGCGACACCCTGGCCGCGAACAAAGCGATCTATTCCGACTTCGCGATGGCGCTGCTCGACGAGGGCGTGATGGTGCTGCCCGATGGACGCTGGTACGTATCGGCGGTGCACACCGATGCCGATATCGAACGGACGCTGGCGGCCGTGCGTGCCGCGGCAGGCTAACGGCCCCACCCCGCGGGCCACCGATATTCAGCAGCGATGGCGCTCATCAGTTCCTGGGCCAGCTTGTCTCCCTGACCCCCGTTCGTCATGACGACGGCTCCATCGCCGCTTTCCAGCAGCATCCGCAAACCGCCGCTGCCGAAGTGGAACGACGGTCCCTCACCGCCGATTGGGATGCCGAGCCCCCAGCCGTCTTTCTGACGAGTCAGCATCTCATGTGCCGTCGAGCGCTCCAGCACCTTGTTCGAACGCCCATAGTATGTCTCGCGCAGTTCGATAGCCCACAGCGCCAGGTCGCCGGGAGTGGTTCGCAGGCCGCCCGGCTGTTCCCACGTGCTGTGCCGCATGCCGATGCGATGGAACACCATGCGCTCCATGATTTGCGGGAAGCTCCATCCGATGCGGTCCATGAGCAGTTGCTGCACGATGGGGAAGCCGTCCGCGGAGGCGTGGCTCAGCAGTTGCCGTAATGTCGCCTTCCGCCCGGTGGGGGATTTCAGCTTCCCGTTCACGTCTTCATCCAGCGTGAAGTTGCCGTGCTGGGCCATATGTAAGGCGGCCATCGCGGCCGCGGTCTCACTGAGAGGCCCGGCCTCGAACGGCGTCTCCGGGTTGGCTGCGCCGTATGCCTTCGTCCAGGAGACCTTGCCCTCGTCGATGACCGCGAGGCTCACCGCCGTCACGCGCAGTTCTTTCATGCGCCCTGCGAGATGCGCCCGCTGCTCGATGTGCTGGATGGCCTGCTCCGGACCGGCGGCGAAACCGAGCGCGGCGAATGTTATATAGCGGAGGTAGAAACTCATGACGAATGCTCCTGATGCTTCTGATATTCTTCCATCGATGCGAAGACTGATGAAGCGATTCCTTCTGTGTGCTTCCGCGGGCGCGCTTCTGGGCGCGGCCACGAACCAATGGCCGCAGTTCCGCGGCGGGATCCACTGGCGTCGCCGAGGATGATCCGCGTCTGCCGGAGGAATGGTCGAGCACGAAGAACGTAGCGTGGAAGACGGAGATTCCGGGACGCGGCTGGTCGTCGCCGGTGGTGTGGGGAGATCGCGTGTTCGTCACCAGCGTGGTCAGCGCGCAACCGAAGGAGAAGGCGCGCAAGGGCCCGTATTTCGGCGGTGAGCGCGGCATGCCTTCGGACGAACACCGCTGGATGATCTACGCGCTCGACTTCGATTCCGGCAAGGTGGTCTGGGAAAGAGAGGCGCACAAGGCGGTCCCTCAGTTTTCCAGGCACTTGAAGAACAGCTACGCCTCCGAGACTCCGGTGACCGATGGAGAGCGGCTCTACGTCTATTTCGGCAACGTGGGCGTATTCGCCTTCGACCGCAACGGCAAACTCGCCTGGGAGCGCCGGTTTGAGCCGGTGAAAATGCGCTACGGCTGGGGCACCGCGGCATCGCCTGTTCTCTACGAAGGGCGGCTGTACGTCGTGAATGACAACGAGGACAAGTCCGTTCTGATGGCGCTGGACAAGAAGACCGGAAAGACTATCTGGCAGGTGGATCGCGACGAGAAGAGCAACTGGGCCACGCCCTATATCTGGCGCAACGCGAAGCGCACGGAAATCATCACACCGGGAACCAGCCGCATCCGTTCCTACGACCTCGATGGGAAGCCGTTGTGGGAACTGGCAGGGATGAGTTCCATCGCGATCCCGACGCCCTTCAGCAGCCATGGACTGCTGTATGTCACCAGCGGCTATGTGGGGGATGAGAAGCGGCCGGTGTTTGCCGTCAAGCCCGGCGCGGGCGGCGACATCTCGCTCAAGACCGGTGAGACCTCGAATGAATTCATCTCGTGGTTCTATCCGCAGCTTGGCCCCTATAACCCGTAGCCGATCGTGGTGGGGGACATCTACTACACTCTGTTCGACCGCGGCTTCTTTGCGGCCAATGATGCGAAGACGGGCAAGGAGATCTATGCGAAACGTCGCATCTCCGAGGAAGTGAGCGCCTACACATCTTCGCCATGGGCGTACAACAGGAAGATCTTCATCCAGAGCGAAGACGGAGATACGTTCGTCATTCAGGCTGGGCCGGAGTTCAGGATCCTGCGCAGGAACACCCTCGATGAAATGTGCATGGCGACGCCGGCGATCGCGCGCGGCAGCCTCTTCATCCGCACGGAGAGCAAGGTGTACCGGATCTCGAAATAACCGCCGCTACAGTTCGAGTTTGCCCGCGTACAGCATGTCGTGAAGCCTGAACTTGCGCCTCACTTCCATGGGACCGATCTTCGTATGGAACTCGACCTCTTTGTCTTCGAGGGTGATGGGGGTTGTCTTCGGGAAGAGGAAATAGATGATGATGCTCTTTTCCGTCTTGCCGATCTGGATGTCTTCCGCGTGCAGAGGGTCCTTGCCCTTCACTTGAAGCGTTGTAGCGGTCTTGAGCCCTTGCTGCATTCGCGAGGGATCGAACCGCGCCATCATGGACGGGAGATTGTCGAGAGCGATGAGATAATTGGTCTCCTCGCGGGCAAGCAGTTCTTTCGCCTGTGCGGAGGTGGCTGCTTCCGAGCCGAAACGCATCCTGACGAGGGCCTGCTTGACGGGCAGCGCGGTCTGCCAGCGGACGCGCGCCATCAATTGCGGAGGACTACCGCCGCCTTCCATGCCGCCGCCCATTCCGCCGCCGCGGCCGCCACGGCCTCCACCCATACCGCCGCCGCCCTCCGTGCCTTCTCCGCCGCCGAGGCCGCCGCCCGCGCCGCCCATTCCACCGCCGGCGCCGCCCATGCCACCGCTACGGCCTCCGCGTCCGCCGCCCATTCCTCCGCCGCCCCGGCCGCCTTCCATGGTCATGGCGACATCCTTCGCCCACGGGGAGTTGGTGAAGATCCTGGCCACTTCCTTGTCGGTCCAATCGGTGTACGGCTTCTTCTCCCAGAAGTCGGCGGCGAAGAGGGAAAGGGACACAAACGCAAAGACAGCCTGTTTCTTCATAGAGGCTGTTAATAGCATACTCAGGAAATGAGAGATCTGCGGGCAGCGACAGCCCAATTCGAAGCGAGAGACGGCGACAAGGCCTACAACCTGTCCGTGATAGAAGACATGAGCCGCCGCGCGGCAGCCGAGGGGGCGGAACTGATCTGCTTCCACGAGTGCTCCATTTCCGGGTACACGTTCCTCGAAACGCTGAGCCGCGCCGAACTGGAGGCGCTGGCGGAAGACGTGCCGGGCGGGCCGTCAGTGAAGCGATTGGTCGAGATCGCCGCGGCGGCGGGCGCAACGATCGCGGCCGGGCTTGTCGAGCGCGATGCCGGGCAACTTTACAACTGTCATGTTGTGGTGGACGGCAGCGGGCTTCTGGCGAAGCATCGCAAGATCCACGAGTTCATCAGCGAGCACATTTCGTGCGGCGGCCGTTACACCGTATTTGAAGCCTGCGGCGCAAAGATCGGGATGCTCACCTGCTACGACAACAACCTGCCCGAGAACGTGAGGCTGACGGCGATGATGGGCGCGGAGGTGATCCTGATGCCGCACGTAACGGGGTGCCTGCCGTCGCCGATGCCGGGACGGGGGACGGTAGACCCGGCAGTGTGGCACGCGCGGGATCGTGATCCGGTACGGTGCCGGCAGGAGTTCGATGGTCCGAAGGGCCGCGGATGGATCATGCGGTGGCTGCCGGCGCGGGCGTGGGAGAACGGAGTGTACGCCATCTATTCGAATCCGATCGGAGAGGAGGGTGGAACGATCAAGCCGGGCGGATCGATGATCCTTGATCCGTTCGGGGAGGTGATTGCCGAGTGCAGAGCGCTGGGCGAAGAGGTGGTGGTGGCGGAACTCGTACCCGAGAAACTGCAACTGGCGTCGGGCGCTTCCTACATCAAAGCGCGGCGGCCGGAGTTGTACGGGCAGATGGTGGAACCGAACCCGCACCTCCGTACGCACAAACGGCCGGAAGTGTATTGGAAGGCGATTCGCGGCGCGAGTTAAAATCGGGCCGCGAGCATCTCACGAATCTGCCCGCGAAGGTGTTGCGCCTGAGGTTCCCGCATGTTGTATTTCTGAAGAATCGCCAGCGCTTCGAAGAGAAGCCGTCTGGCATCGGCTTTCGAGCCGGCCCTCGCGAGGCAGCCGCCCAGGTAGTACAGGCCCGACACATAGGCAATCCGAATGCGGGCATTCTGGGGTTCGGCTGCCCACAATGTCCTCCGGATCTCCACGGACTGTTGGAACAGATCCTGCGCGCGAGAGAGATTGCCGGTATCGCTTTCGATCGAGGCAAGCGTGCTCAGGGAAAAGGCGTAGTCAAGCCGGGCGCGCGCGTCCAGCGGATCACCCTCCGCCGCCATTCGATCCAGATCGGCGGCGCGCTTCGCATGGACGCGGGCTTGGCTGTAATCCTTCAGGTTGATAGCCGCCGAGGCCAATGACTTGCTGGTGACAGATACGTCATACATCCGGGCCCGCTCCGCCGGGTGGGCGCGGAGGAGCTTCTCGAACAGGTCCAGAGCCTTTTGCAAGCAGGCTGACTGATCCTCGAGGCGCTGCGGGGCTTGTGCGCGCATGAACCACACATTCGCCATGGCCTCCATTGCGCCTTCGTCGTGAGGGAACCTCTCGAAAAGCTGAAGGACCAGCCGCTCTCGCTCGGCATTCCACCGCGCGGCCTCATCCGGCCATCCGGCGAAGTGGGCGATGGTAGCCATGCGCCCGGTAACCATGGCCAGGCTTAGCGATGCCGCTTTGTCCTGAGGCTGCTCGGCGAGAATCCCGTTGAGGATTTGCCGTGATTTTTCGAAGCTCGCCATCGCTCCTTTCCGGTCACCCAGGCTCCAGTTCGCCCCGCCTTGCACATCGCCGAGCCGCGAGTAGGCGGCGGCCAGTTCCCGGCGGAAGGACACATCCGAGGCCTGGCGGGAGAGCGCCTCCAAGTGCTCCATGGCCCTGGCGATCATCTTGCGGCGAATCTCCGTGGCGCCGGCCAGTTTGGCCAGGTCCTGCTGGAACTCAAACAAGATGCTGTTGGCGAGATGGCGGACCTGCTCGAAACGCTGTTCCGCCTTTTGCCGCTCGATGTTGGCGACGTGGTTCTGGTAGAGCGCCGACGCCATGCCGGCAATGAGAAGAGTGACGGCGCAGAGAACCGCGGCCGAGGCGCGGGCATTCCTCGACACGAACTTGCGCAGCAGGTAGCCTTTGCTCTCCGCGTGCGCCGTGACAGGGCGGCCGGCGAGAAAGCTGTCGATGTCCCCGGCAAGTTCCCGGGCGGACACATAACGGCCGGCGGGACTTTTCGCCATGGCCTTGCGGACGATGAGTTCCAATTCGCCTTCCAGAGCCGCGGCGGCTTCGGGTTTGGCCTTGCGGCGGAGGAGCGGAGGCTCTTCTTCGGTAACGTAGCGGATGGCGTCCGCGAAGCTATGCGCCGTCAGATCATAAGGGCGGTCGCCGGCGAGGAGGCAGTACAGGACGACGCCGAGGGAGTAGATATCACTGCTGGTGGAGAGGCTTTCGCCGCGCAGCTGCTCCGGGCTGGCGAAGTTCGGGGTGAACCGGCGCAGGTCTTTGGTGGCGCCGGCGGAAGCCTGAGAATCGAGGAGGCGCGCAACACCGAAATCGAGCAGCTTCGGGATCCCCTCGCCGTCAATGAGGATGTTCGAGGGCTTCAGATCGCGGTGGATGATAAGGTGCTGGTGGGCATATTGCACCGCCGGGCAAACCTCGCGGAACAATGCGAGGCGTTGGCGGAGGTTCAGGTGATGGATCTCGCAGTATTCGGTGATGGGTATGCCTTCCACCAGTTCCATCACGAGGTACGGCATGCCGGCGGCGGTGACTCCGGCATCGATCAGTTGCGTAATGTTCGGATGCCGGAGGGAAGCGAGAATCGCGCGCTCGGAGCGAAAGCGCCGGACCGCATCCTCGGAGAGCAGGATCTCGCCGATTACTTTGATGGCAACGGAACGTTCAAACTGGCCGTCGGCGCGCTCGGCGCGATAGACGATCCCCATTCCGCCGGTCCCGATTTGGCAGGTGATGCGATAAGGCCCCAACATGTCGCCGGCGGAGAGGCGCCGCGGCGTGGCGGCGAGGGCAGTGTCTTCCAGGGAGCCGCTGCGCAAATAGCTCGCCAGGAGTGAACCCACTTCCGCCCGCAAAGCAGGTTGGCCGGCGCAGCGGGAGGAAAGCAAGGCTTCGCGCGCGGCCGGATCCTCCCGTTCGAGCGCCTCAGCGAGTATGTCACTGACCAGGTTCCAGGCTTGCGGATCCATGTTTTGAATCCTCTAATCGTCTTTGCAGCCAGCATCGAGCCACCGCCCAATCCCGCCTTGCGGTAGTGGCGGAAATCTGCATGAGTTCCGCCACCTCCTCGACGGAGAAGCCGGCGAAGTAGCGCAGTTCCACGATGCGCGCGCGAAACGGATCGATGGCAGCAAACTGATCGAGGGCCTCATCCACGGCAAGCCACTCTTCGAACTTTTCGGGCGTGGAAGCGAGTGCTTCTTCCAATTCCAGGTCCTCCTTGCCGCCGCCGCGCTTGATGGCCTTGCGGCGTTTGGCGTGGTCGATGAGGATACGCCGCATGAGCTTTGCCGCCAGATGAAAGAATTGGCCCCGGGACTGCATGTCCGGCTCGCGCTGGCCTGTCAGGCGAAGAAAGGCTTCGTGCACGAGAGCGGTGGCCTGCAGAGTGCAATCGGGCCCCTCGTTGCGCAGGCGGCTGCGGGCCAGCCTGCGCAGGTCGTTGTAGACAAGGGGCATGAGCTGATCGAGAGCGGAGACATCGCCAGCGGCCCATTGTTGAAGGATGGCCGTAATGTCGTTGTCCGTCATCCGAAGTTGTTGGTCTTCGGCTAACAGGATACAGGAACCGGCCGGCGGCGCAACGGGATTAGTGGACAGCGAACTCCGGAAACTCTCCGCTAGCCTCCGCTGTAAACCTCCCACCTGCCACATCCTTGAAGGCGGAAAGCATGGCCTCGCCGGCTTCTCTCGGATTGCCAGGCAGTTCATCGCGCAACTTGTCCATGAGGAGGCCATACACACGCTCCTGATACCCGGCTGGCTCTCCCTCACGCCAGGCGGTGGCTTCCATAAACGACTGTACAATCATCTGCATCGGACGGAAGAGACTCAGCTCCACGAATTTTCCGGCAAGATAACGTCCCACATCCGGATTGAACGATCGCAGATATCGCAAGTATGCGTCGGCGTCGTCCTGGTTGAAGACGGATGCCCATCCCGCGCGGAATACCTCCGTGAACTGGTCGAACGCCTCGGAGAAGAACTTGTCGACCGCCTTCGAGGCGCCTTTGGCCATGACCCTATCCCAATCCACCTCGCTCCAGCTATGGGAGCGGGACTGGCGGAGTTGTTGAATCACCTCGCGGGCCGCGCCGGTGAGAAATGCCTCCACCAGCTTGGCTCCGATTTCGACAGCCTTTCTTTCCAGCAAAGCGGTGAATCTTTCGCCCAGCCGCGACGCCACCCTTCTGGCCGCTCCGACAAACACACCGCGAACACCGCTGATCACCTGGGTTTCTCCCCCGCTTTCCAAGGCCAGAAGAACCTGGACGGCAGCCCCGAATGCTTCGAGGGCCGCGGGAGAAGGAAGGCCGCCAACGGTCTCCTGAGCCCGGAAGCTCCACTCCAGTTCCGCCCTGTTCCAGGTTCTGATTTCATCCCCCAGGCTGGCGATGTTGCGGCCGTTCCAGATTACTCCCGCCAGCACCGCTTCCCCTTCGCCGTCGGTGGAAGGGGTGATGGACTTGATTCTCCGGGCGATCTTGTACTCCGGCAGGGAAGGAATGGAGCCGAACAACACGCAATCCAGTATGTTCAGGTACGTATCGACGGAATCGTGCTGGTAGCGCTGCCGCAGACTGGGGAAGACTTCGACAAGCTGAGGACGGCGAACGACGCCCAACATGATGAAATCGTTCGTCTTGTAATAGCTTCGAAAGGCGCCGGAAACCGGCCAGGGAAGTTGCTGGCTGTGGCCGTAAGGCCGGCAATTGGGAGTGTGAGCCCAAATCACCGGTTCGCCGGCGTTGTTATGAGCGAAATAGAGCCGCCTGTATCCCCTCGCACGCACGTACTCACGCTCATTGGAAGTGAACGTGTGATAGATAGGGCATATCTCTCGAGCCTGCTGTTCCGTGATCATACTCGCTTCCTTCACCCATCCATCGCGCAAGAGTGGGGAGAAAGCGTCCAACTATTTTTCGGGATGCGCAGCGGCTGCGGCCGGGAGTAGATGGGATTGAGCGGTGGGTAGAGGGCGCAACTGGGGCTGCTGAGCTGGCTTCCGGACGGACATGGCCGTGGCTGGATGGGGCACCGGAGGAATGGCTCTGTCAATTGCTTGGCGCGGAATTCCCCGCGCCCATGAGTCCATTCAACACATGGTGAATTTCCCATTGGACCCCTTCCAAAGTGGCGTCCGGCATGTCTTGATGACTTGGAACGAATCTGGGGCGATTGTCTACGTAGTGATCCGGATCCCTCATCTCCTGCGTAATTCGCGACCGCGGGGTGTTCTGCTCCCGGCGGTAGTAGTTGATGTGGCGGCGGACGATTCGAGGTGAGGCGAGCGATGCCTCGCGGCCCCCAGGCAGGTTGTCGATCGATGGATCGACCGTGATCAGGAGATCGATCGAGACCTCGGAGCCCCTGATTCGATCGCCTGCCGGTTGCGCCCGGCGCGAGGCGAAGTCGTACCAGGCACGAGTTCGAGCCACCTCTTCGCAGAACCAGACGGCGTTAAAGGCGCCGGCGCTGTACCCGTAGACGATCAGCGCGCCCCGCGGGTCGAACACCCCGGGACCAAACACCCACCTCGCGGCCTCGCCTCGCACGTCCGTGCATTCGGTACGGCATTGGTCCGGCCCGGCTCCCGTCATGCACGGATCGTAGGAGTTAGTGACCGTGCGACCATGGTGACGGCGCGCCGCCTCCTCCAGCTTCGACTTGATTTCCTCATACGCTAACATGGCGTGGGTTGGCAGTTCGACGGGCGCCAAAATGGGCGGCGTCCCCGGCGGCCCTAAGCTGTTCGTGGGACCCAGGGGCGGCGGAGCCATGACGTACAGCCCGCTGCCGGTAAGCCCTTGGCCGCCTCGTGGGTTCCGGCTGATGTAGCCGCCGAAGAAGACCAGAGTGTTTCGCACCGGTTGGTTGCCATCATGCGGGCCAACCCGATCGATCAGTTGCTGCCGGTTCTCGAACAAAAGCCTAACAGACATGACGTCCTCTCATCCGTCGCTGGGGAATCCGGAGCATGCGCCTTTGACCGGGCAGGCGGCCTACCTGGGCGTCATGGTCGCGCCCGCTGAACCGTGATCCTTCGCGCCTCCACCCATCCATCGCGCAAGATGAGGGAAAAAGCGTCCAACCTTTTTCGGGCCTGGGCGGCTACAGGCGGGAGTAGATGGGTTTGAGCGCGGGGTAGAGGGCGCGGTACGTTTCGTAAGCTCCCCGATAGGCATTGGAAGCCGGCTCGGAGCGGGTGACTTCGCGGATGGCGAGGCCGCAGGTTGCCTCGACAGAGCCGGTTTCGCGGCTGAGGGCGAGGAGGGCGGCGCCGTAGGCAGAGCCTTCCTGGGTTTCGAGCGTGGTGACGGTCTTTGAGAAGACGTCGGCCAGCATCTGGCGCCAGAAGGCGCTTTTGGCTCCGCCGCCGGAGACGCGGACTGCGCGGATGGGGACGCCCATGTCCTCGATGATGCGGAGGCAATCGTTCTGGGAGAAGGAGACTCCTTCGAGGATGGCGCGAATCATATCGGCGCGGGAATGTTTCGCGGTGAGGCCGACCCAGGCGGCGCGGGCGGTGGCGTCGAGGTGGGGGGTGCGCTCGCCCATGAGGTAGGGAAGCCAGAGGAGGCCATGGGCTCCGGCGGGGGATTGGGCGGCTTCGGCGGTGAGGGCGTCGTAGTCCGTGCCGGGGGCGAGTTGGTTGCGGAACCACTGGAGGCTGAGCCCGGCGCCCTGTGTGACGCCCATGACGTGCCATTTGCCGGGGACGGCGTGGCAGAAGGTGTGGACGCGGCCGAGCGGGTCGTAGGCGGGCGTGTCGGTGTGCGCGAAGACGACGCCGGAGGTGCCGAGCGTGCAGGAGACGATGCCGGCTTCGACGATGCCGTTGCCGACGGCGCTCGAAGCCTGGTCGCCGCCGCCGCCTACGACGGGTGTTCCGGGCTCGAGTCCGGTGGCTCCCGCGGCGAGCGTGGAGACAACGCCGGTTACTTCGGGGGATTCGTAGACGGCGGGCAGCCACTCGGCGGGAATGCCGAGATGTTCGCACATTTCCCGGGACCAGCGGCGGTTGACGACGTCGAAGAGGGCGGTGCCGCTCGAATCGGAGACATCGCTGGCGAACTCGCCGGTGAGGCGGTAGCGGATGTAGTCCTTGGGGAGGAGGACGCGGCGGACGCGGGCGTATTGGGCCGGTTCATTGTCGCGGACCCAGAGGAGCTTGGGGAGGGTGAATCCGGTGAGGACGGGATTGGCAGTGTAGGCGAGAACATTTTCCGCGCCGATTGTTTGATTGATGGAGTCCACCTGCGGCTGGCTGCGCTGGTCGCACCAGATGAGGGAGGGACGGATGACGTTGTCCGCCGCGTCGAGGATGACGAGGCCGTGCATCTGTCCGCTGAGGCCGATGGCGCGGATGGAGGCGCCGGTGATGCCTGCCTGGTGGAGGACTCCGCGAACGGCGGCTTGGGCGGCGTCCCACCAGTTTTCGGGGCGCTGCTCGGCCCACAGCGGGCGCTGCATGATCATGTCTTCATGAGGAGCGGTGAAGTCTGCCTTCACTGCGCCACGATCATCCACGAGGATGGCGCGGGTGCCGCCGGTGCCGATGTCGATGCCGAGCCAGTACATCAGCCGAAGATTATCGCACCTATCCGCTCTCCAGGGAACATTCGTCAATGGTCCCCGGAATCTTCGATGCCCGGCGGCTGCGCTCAAGGCGCGAAGCCGCGCGGTTAGCGCTCAGAACCGGAACTGCAACGTGAATTGGAAGGCGCGCCCGTCGTTGAGCGTGTTCGTAATCTTGCCGAAGGCCGGGGAGCTGAGATCGAAGTTCGGCTCGGCGAATTGGGGCGTGTTGGTGAAGTTGACCGATTCGGCGCGGAAGGTGAGGGTGCGCTCCCCCTGCACGACCCACGTACGGGCCACGGACGCATTCAGATTGCGAATGCCGCCGCGGCGGAATGTGCCGACGCCGATGTTTCCCCGCACGGCTCCCACGGGCATGAAGGCGAATGCGGAACGCGGCAGCAGGGCTACGGCGGTGTCCGGGTTCCCGATGGTGCGGCCGAGAATGGAAGGGTCCACGATATCGGGGCGGTCGCCGCTGGTGCCGTCGGCGTTGCCGAACCCGGGGGCATCCGAGCCTGAGATCACGGTGAAGGGCATGCCGGTCTTCGCGAGGAAAATCGCGGAAAGCGCCCAGCGGCCGAGCAAGCCTCGAGTGGCGCGATGGGCGCCGGGCCAGGCCGGAGTGGAGTAACGGAACCGCACCAGCGCCGCGTGCGATTGATCGAAGACGCTCGGTCCTTTCAGATCCTGCTGCACCAGGTACTGGTATTGCGGAAAGCCCTGCTTGGCATCGTCGCCGGCGGCGGTGTTGGTGTAGGCCGATCCGGTATCGATGGCCTTGCTGAACCAGTAGGAGGCATCCACGGTGAGGCCGCGCCAGGAAGGGATGACAAGCGTGGCGCGCCCCGCATCGAAGTAGGCGCGTGAGCCGTTAATGACGGGACGGACGTCGAAATAGCGGGAATCGGGCCGGCGGTCATTGATGGTAGCGGTGGTAAGGGGGATGCCCGGCACATCCACGGCGCGATTGAGGTGCCAGAGCATGAGGAGCTTGTGGGTGCGGCTGCCGACGTAGCCCAACTGGAGGCGCCAGTTGCCGGGCAGGGGAGTTTCCCAACTGAAGTTGTACTGGTGCGAGTAGGGTGTCTTCAGATTGCGCGGAACGATGAATAGGGTGCTACGGCCGTCGGGGCTGATCACCGCGTTCCGGAGCGGATCGAGCAGGTCCGGCGCCTGCACCTCGATCTTCTGGAAGTCCGGCGGATTCCAGCGGAGTTGCTGGAAGGTTACAGGGAAGACTTCACCGTAGTGGAGTCCGTAGGCTGCGCGGATGATACCGCGGCGGGGAGGGAGGCGCCAGGCAAACCCGAAGCGCGGGGCGACGTTGTTGCAATCGCAGTCATAGGGGATGAGGGTGCGGTTGTTGACCTCATGCGGGGCAAGCATGGGTTGGTAGCGAACGCTGAAACTCAGCGTGAGATTCGAGCGGGCCTGCCAGCTATCGCCGGCGAAGTAGTGCTGCTCCCAATTGCGGAAGCCGCGGTTGACGTCGCCGATGCCCGTGGAATAGCGGCTGGGGACGCCGAGCAGGAAGTTGGTGATGGCGTCGCGGCCGAAGTCGTTGCGGAAATAGAAATTGCCGCGATTGCTGCTCACTTCGCGCCCGTTGAAGCGGAGGCGCGTCAGTTCGCCGCCGGCTACCAGGTTGTGCCGCCCGCGCCGCTGGCTGAAGAGGGCGGCGTAGCGGAAGCGGTTCTGGATGCGGTCGATGGGCACGTTCGAACCCGGCCCGAGGGTAGTGAACACGGTTCCGATCTGCACCTGGGGACCCACCGCGTTCGGCTCGGGAACAAGCAGCGAGCGAACACGGTCCAGGCCGGCGGAAAGCTCCATGGTGGTGGCGGCGGACCAGGTGCGCTCCCAGGTGAGGCGGGCATTGTGCGATTTGGTGGTAGTGTCGGGATTCTGCCCGGCGACGAACTGAAAGGCCTCCAACTGCTGTGTGGTCCAGGCATGGCGGGCGGTGAGCCGGTCGCGGGGGGAGAGGATCTGATCGAGGCGGAGCGAAGCCGTGTCCGTGTTGATGTGCTGGGGCGAGTTGGTGTTGAGGGCGCGCGGGTCAATGTCGGCGCGGTTGGGGAGTTCCGCCGGAAAGGCGGCGAGGAAGCGCTGGATGACGGCGCGCACGCGGGTGCCGGCGGCAAGCGGGGTCCGCTCATCGGGGCGGGGAACCAGCACGTTGCCGTTCACGTTGCCGCGAATCTTCTGTTGGGAGCCGTCCAAGGTGAGGAAGGAGTTCTTCCAGAGCTTCGAGGTAAAGTTGAGGCCGTAGTTGTTTTCGTGGGCGGGCTTGACGCCGCCTACCTGAAAGAAGGAACGCGCTCCGAAGACGCTGTTGCCGTGGGTGGCGAAGAGCAGGCCGTGGACGCCGGTGACGTACTTCGACGAGGCCAGGTGCGGGAGAGCGGGCGGGGGGTTGCCGAACTCGACGCCATAATACTGGCGTTCGGGGCGAAACTCCGACACGATGGTGGCGGTGGTGCCGAGCCGGATGTGCAGTGCCTTGAGGGCGTTATTCTCGATGAGGTTGACTTGAACGTTCTCGTTGCGGCGGCTTTCGCCGGATTGCGTATTGGTGCGGCCGAGCAGATTCAGGTCCGTACGCGCGTCGCCTTGGTTGGCGGCGGGCTTGGGAGCCTCGGCGGGCTTCTCGAGTTTGGTCTCCTGTCCCGCGCACGTACAGACCAGAAGCAGCAATGCTGAATATGAAATTCCCGGGCGAAACAATACTGTAACGATACTGGAAGCACAGGGAAAAATCAAAGATCAGGGCGTCAGGAGGCCGCGCATAATGAACACCGCCATCTGGCCGCGAGTGGTCGGATCGTCCGGGCAATAGGCGGAAGCCGAGCAGCCGCTGGTAACGCCAAGCTGGCGCATCTTCTGGATGAAGCTGAAGAAGGGATGGGATGCCGGCACATCGGTGAAGAACGCCGAGTTTGGGAAGAACAGCGCCGCGCCCGGTTGCAGGGCGAGCCGCGCCCGGACAATGAAGACCGCCATCTGGCCGCGAGTGACCGGGGCATCAGGGCAATAGGTGGTGGCGGTGCAGCCGGACGTGACGCCAAGCTGGCGCATTTTCTGGATGTACTTGAAGAAAGGGTGGGAAGCGGGTACATCCGTGAAGTACGGTCCCGGCTGGTAGTCGAAAGAATCGCCCATGAGCGCGCGGACAATGAAGACCGCCATCTGGCCGCGGGTGGTGGTGGTATCGGGGCAATAAGTGGTGGTGGTGCATCCGGAGGTGACCGCGTTGTCCTTCATCAGGCCGATGTAGGGACTGAAGGGATTTGAGAGCGGCACGTCCTGGAAGATCTGGAGAGGATTGGCGGCCGGTTGCAGCAGTTGGGTGAGAAGTCCGGCAATTTCAAGAGAGCCGGTGCGCGCGGAGTTCGCCGGGTTGGCGCTGGAGCTAAGACTGGCGTTGGCCGTGCCTGTGGCGGCGCCGCTGGTAAGCGTGGTCCATGAGGGTTGCGCAGTCGGGGTCCACGAACAGGAAGGCGTTGCGTTCACGGTAACGGAAGAGGCGCCGCCGGCGGCGGGAACAGCGAGCGACTGTGTGCTCAAGGTGAAGGAGCAACCGGGTGGGGGCTGGTAGACATAGATGGTTGTTCCCGCAAGCGAGATGACCCCGGAGCGCGAGGCGGCGGTGGGGTTGGCGGCGGCAGTGAACGCGAGCGCGCCGCGGCCCTGCCCCTGGCCGCCCGCAGCGAGAGTGATCCATGGGGTAGTGCTTTGCGCGGACCATGCGCAGAAGGGCGAGGAGGCATTGACCGGAATGCGTCCGTTATCGCCATCGGGCGCCACGGAGGCGGAGGTCCGGGTGATCTGGAATGTGCAGCCCCCGGGGTAGGTCACGGTTGCGCGAATCAGGAAGTTGCCCGCGGCGGCGGGCTCCTGGGAAAAAGTGGCGCCGTTGGAACTGGTGTAGAAGCGCGGCAAGGCGGGTGTAGTCGTGTCCGTATCGGCTGGATAGGTGTTCGCCGGATTATTCACCATCATACCGATCAGGAAGTCGCCGGAATTCAGGGTGATGCCGGGGGCGGGGAATGTGTTGAACGACCCCAGCTTGCCGATGGTCCCGCCGGTGGTCTGAAACGAGGCGCCGTTAATGTTTTGCGAGCCGCTGGGGTTGGCTGCCGCCACAAGAGTCAGGGGCGTCCCAACTTGCAAGCCGTCGGAACGGTCCCCGAAATAGATCTCAATGCTCTGGAGCACTGCCGGGTACTTGGGCGGTGTAATGCGGCTCACGAAATAGGCGGTGGAGGTCCCAGACGGAAAGCCCCAACTATAAGCGGCGAAGTTGTTGTCGTTGGATACCTGCATTGGCCCGGCCGGGGAGATACCATATCCCCGCAACCGGAAGGACTGCGATGGCAGGCTGGTGTCGTTGCCGGCGACGATCAAGGATGCCGCCTGAAGGCCCAGTTGAACGGGCGAGAACCGGACCGTGACCATTTGGCTGGTATTCGGCGCGAGCGAGAATCCGGAGGCCGAGTTCAGCACCTGGAATTGAGGGTCTGTCGTCGAGAGCGATGTCACGTTGAGCGTGCCGCTGCCGCCGTTGGTGATGGTGACCGTGGCATCCCGCGATGAGCCGGCGAGCACGTCTCCGAAGTAGGGTTGGCTCACTACGGCTTTCGGAGCAGCCGCGGGGAAATTGATGAGCACATCGCGAGTCAACCCGGCGAGTGTGATGCGGAACAGACTGTTGCCGGGAGTGGAGTTGGGAGTAGCGGCGCCGACAAAAAGGTCGCGGTAGGTGTCCAACTTGTAGACCTGAGGACCGGCTGCTCCGCCCGAGACGACTTGCACGGCAGGAGTGGCGCGAATCGGGATGCCAATGGCATCTGTGATGCGGAACCAGAACAGACTGCTTTGCGCGGAGCCGGCGGCAGGCGCGGGGTTGCCGACCGCAACCTTGACGAATTTCGGAGTGGAAGAAGCGACGCCATACCAATAGGGGATATGCATCTCCGAATTCGTAGCCGTACTACGGACGCGGACGTAGCCCTGATATTCGCCGGACGCCAGGCTCCCCGCCGCCAGCGTCAGGCTGACCGATGCCGATTGTCCGGAGGCAAGCGGAACACTGGCCGCCGATAGCGACGGGGTAACAAGGCCGTCGATGGATTGAATGGAAAGTTGCAGCGTGTCCGCGGAGGGACCGAGGTTGACCAGGCTGACGGACATGGTCTTGTTCACACTCGCCGCGCCCGGCCCGAAACTGAGCGACCGTGGCACGGCGGCGAGTGTTGTTTTCAGCGCCGCGTCCAGGTTCATGCGGCCGGCGCCTTGCTCCATTACCGGAGCAAGATGTTGCCCGTCCGGCATGAGTTGGGTCGCGCTGTTGACCAACAGCGAAAAATACTGGTCCACGGTGAGACCGGGACGTGCGGCCCGCAGAATGGCGGCGCCGCCCGCCACCATGGGGCTCGCAAAACTCGTGCCGCTTTGGAAGATGAACCGGTTGCCCGGGCTGGCGGCGTAAATGTAGTTCGCTACGGCCAGGAGGTCGGGGCGGATGAGGTAATTGGAATCCGGACCGCGGGAAGAAAGATCGGCGACACGGTTCGAATTGACAGGCGTCGAGTTCCGGGCCAGGTTCAAGGTCGCAGACAGACCAGGCGATGAGTGAACCTTGTTGGCGATCGCCTGGCCGTCTGCGAATCCGATAGAAACCGAGGGAAGATTGACGTCGCCTGTGCCGTAGAGGGGCGGATCCTGATAGCCTTCAAGATAAATGACGGCTCCGGAAGCACCAGCGTCGCGGGCGGCGCCAAGCATAGTCTGGAAGGTGCAGGTGGCCGTAGCGTGCAGCAGAGCTATTCGGCCGGCCAGGCTGCCGGCGGGGAGGGGGAGGCAACCATGGCCTGCCGGGTCGATATCATCCACGATCCCCAGAACGCCCGAGACTGGGCCGGACGGGAGCGCGTACGGGGGCACCGGCGGGACTGCGACGTAAGAAGAATTGTCCGTGAGCACGGCAGTACCACCCAGCAAGCGGCTGTTGTTCGAGCCTCCCACGAGCAGGTTGTAATAGCTGGGGCTCGATCCGATGGTGAGCCGCTCCGGACCGTCGTTGGCGGCGCCGACGATCATCAACACCCCCATGGCCGAGGCGTGTCTCGCAGCCACGTCGTACAGTTCGAACTCCTCAGGAGGAACGAGCCATGCGGCTTCCACTGACATGCTCAAGTTGATGACATCCATGCCGTCGGCGATGGCATCATCGATCGCCTTCAATGCCACGTCGCTGCGGCTGATGCCACTGGTGTTGGCTGGGCCTTGTCCAGGCACGCCGACCTTGTAGGATCCGAGCCACGCACCCGGCGCCACGCCGGAGATGGTTGTGCCCTCGGGACCCTGAACCGGCATCCCGGCCGCCACCATTGCGACCGCCGTACCGTGGCCGACCTGATCCTCCAGATCAACGGCTGCCGGATGCAAAGCCGCCGTGTAATTTCTCGCCACAATGACCTTACGGTTCGTCTGGCCGATATCGGCAACGTTGTCGTACTTGGGGAACCCGGCGGGAAGAGAAAGCGAAGGAGCCTGAAATGCGGGGTGAGTTTCATCGATGCCGGTGTCGATGATGGCGATCTTGACGCCGGCGCCGGCATTGGAGGAGCCTCCGATAGCCTGCCACACAGCGGGCACGTTCAGGAGCGGCAGGGCCTTGTCCATGGTGAACGTCATCTCGTGCACCGGGTAAACCTTGCGCACATCAGGATTCGTGGAAAGGCGCTTCGCCTCTGAGCCCGGTATCTGAAGGACCAGCGCGTTCACGACTGTGTCCATGGTATGGACCACTTGCTTATCCGGAATGGAGGCGGAGCGGCGAAAGGCCATTTGAGAGGCGCGTACCGCGCTCCGGCGCGATTGCATTGCGGCCCGCCGCGCCGAAAAGGCGGAGCGCGTTTTCATGGCGTACCGGGCAGCAGGTTCTTCTTTTAGCTCGACGATATAGACGCCGGGAACGGTTCCGGGCAACTGGCCGAATGCGGTGGTGGCGAGCGTGCACGCCGCGGTGACGAGAAGTAGGGTGCGTGACATGGGTCCTGTCATGTAGTGAGAGAACAGCGGAATGTATCACGGTGGTTTTGCATGTAGCCTGATAGATGCCGTCATGGAGAAATCAAAGAAGCTCAGAAGCAGCGAGTGGTTCGACACGCCGGAATACTACGGCTTCTCGCGCAAAGCCTGGCTGCGGTCGGAAGGATTCGGCCGCCATGTTTTCGAGGGAAAGCCGATCATCGGCGTCTGCAATTCGTGGAGCGAATTCAACAACTGTAACGTCCACCTGCGGCAGGTAGCCGAGGCGGTGAAACGCGGGGTATGGGCAGCGGGCGGCGTGCCGCTCGAGTTCCCCACCATTTCACTGGGCGAGATGTTCCTGCGTCCCACCAGCATGCTGCTGCGCAACCTGATGGCGATGGACGTCGAGGAGTCGATCCGCGCCAATCCGATGGACGGAGTAGTGCTGCTGTGCGGGTGCGACAAGACGACTCCGGCGCAGATCATGGGCGCGGCGAGCGCGGACGTGCCGGCGATTGTGGTGACCGGCGGGCCGATGCTGAGCGGCCTGTGGCGCGACCGCAAACTCGGGGCGGGGAGCGACGGGCGCAAGCTGTTCGATCTGTATCGCGCCGGCAAGCTCACGGAAGAGGAACTGTGCGAGGTGGAGGGCGGCCTGGCGCGCAGCGCGGGACACTGCACGGTGATGGGGACGGCCTCCACGATGGCGAGTCTGGCGGAGGCTTTGGGGCTGGCATTGCCGGGGTGCGCGGCGATTCCGGCTCCGGATTCGCGGCGGCTCGAGATTGCGGAGCGTTCCGGGCGGCGGATTGTGGAGATGGTGCGGGAGGACCTACGGCCTTCGCGCATCCTGACGCGGGAGGCGCTGGAGAATGCGGTGGCGGTGGACATGGCGATTGGGGGATCGACGAACGCGGTGGTGCATCTGCTGGCGATTGCGCGGCGGGCGGGGGTTCCGCTGGCGCTGGACGATTTCGATGCGATCTCGAGGAAGGCGCCGTTTTTGGTGAACGTGAAGCCATCGGGGGAGTATCTGATGGAAGAGTTCCATGCGGCGGGAGGAGTGCCGGTGGTGATGCGGCGTATTCTTTCCCTGCTGCACGGCGGCTGTCTCACGGTGACGGGGAGGACGGTGGCGGAGAACGTGGAGAAGGCGGAGTGCTGGAATGACGCGGTGATCCGGCCGATCGAAAACGCCCTTCAGCGGGAAGGCGGCACGGCGATTCTGCGCGGGAATCTGGCTCCGGACGGGGCGGTGTGCAAGCAGACCGCCGCATCGCCGCGTCTCATGCGGCATACGGGGCGGGCGTTCGTGTTCGAAAGCTACAAGGAGATGCTCGCGAAGATTGACAGCCCGGATCTGCCGGTGGATGAGAACACGATCCTGGTGATGAAGAACTGCGGGCCGAAGGGCGCGCCGGGGTTTCCGGAATGGGGCCACATTCCGATGCCGAAAGTTCTACTCGAGCGGGGGGTGAACGACATTGTGCGCATCTCCGATGCGCGGATGAGCGGCACGAGTTTCGGCACGGTGGTGTTGCACGTAGCGCCGGAATCGGCCATCGGCGGACCGCTCGCGGTGGTGCGGACGGGCGACGAGATCACGCTCGATGTGCCTTCGCGGCGGCTGCATCTGCACGTGACCGGGGACGAGTTGAGCGCCCGGCTGGCAGCGTTCCTTCCGCCGCCGCCGCACTACCAGCGAGGATACGGAAAGCTTTTCCTCGAGCACGTCACGCAGGCGAACCTGGGATGCGACTTCGACTTCCTGTAGGAGAATGGAAGTAGCATGCTCCGGTTCCCGATTCTGATGGCTGCCGCTGTTGGGGCAATCCTCGCGCAGGAGCCCGCCGCGCCGAAGCCGGAAGCTCCTCCTCCGGCGGCTGAGCCGAAGAAGACGGTCTACAGCTTCGAGGGAAAGCCGATGAAACTGCACTTTGCCTGCAAGCCGGAAGACATCGAATCCTTCGGCCTCACCTGCTCGACGGATGAGCCCTGCGACGTGTACCTGGAGTTGGCCGCGGTGGAGAAGGTGGGGGAGAAGTTGTTCCTCACCGGTAACCTGCACACCAGCGCGGTGACGCTGTGGAGCATACTTCTTGGCAGCGAAGACGGCGGGAAGACGTGGAGCGAGGTTTATGACCGCGTGCGGTCGGCAGGCTTCGAGCAGATCCAGTTCATTGATTTTGAGATCGGGTGGATCGGCGGGCAGCAGTTGCTGGCCTTGCCGCGCGATCCCTTCTTTCTGATCACCAGTGACGGCGGGAAGACATGGCGCCGCCGGCCGGTATATGGCGAGCCGCGTGTGGGCGCGATCCAGCAGTTTTCCTTCGAGAACAAGAACAATGGAGAGTTGCTGATTGACCGCACACAGGGCGGCGATTCCGGGGGACGCTACGAATACTACGAGACCAACACGGGCGGGGATAGCTGGGGATTGCGGCAGGTGACGCCCGCGGCGCCGAGGCTGAAGCATCCACGTTTCCACAATACGGACTGGCGCCTGCGTGCCGACGCCCCGTCGAAGAGCTTCCACATCGAGCGCCGCGCGGGGACGCGCTGGCAAACGGTGTCGAGTTTTCTGGTGAAGGTTGGCGAGTGCCAGCCGCCGGAGTTGAAACTGGCGGAGCCGCCCAGCGAGGCGGAGGCCGAGAAGACGGCTGCGCCGGAAGCCTCCGGCGTGTTCGTGATTCCATCCGAGCCGGGAAAGGCTCCAAAGAAAAAGAAGCCCACTCTGAAGAAACCCTGAGCATGCGCGTCAACCCCGTTGATCTGGAACTGTTCCGCCACCAGCTTGTCTCCATCGCCGAGGAGATGGGCACGGTGCTTCGCAAGACATCGTATTCCTCGAATATCAAGGAGCGGCGCGATTATTCCTGCGCCGTGTACACAGCGGCGGGCGAGACGGTGGCGATGGGAGACCACATGCCGGTGCACCTGGGCGCCATGCCTCTCTCGGTGCGGCATGTGATGGAGGCGTTCCGGCTGGAGCCCGGGGATGTGGCGATTGTCAATGATCCGTTCCGCGGCGGGACGCATCTGCCCGATATCACGGCGGTGATGCCGGTGTTCCTCAAGGCGCGGAAGCCCGCGTTTTTCGTGGCCAGCCGCGCGCATCACGCGGATATCGGCGGAATGAGCCCGGGATCGATGCCGATGGCGCGCGAGATTTACCAGGAGGGGTTGCGGATACCTCCGGTGCTGCTGGTGCGCGGCGGCGAGGTGGACCGGAAGCTGCTGGGGCTGATTCTGGCGAATGTGCGCACGCCGCGGGAGCGCGAAGGGGACTTGCTGGCGCAATGGATGTCGCTCCAGCGGGGCGAGCAGCGGTTGCGGGCGCTGCATGCGAGGCATGGAGAAAAACGGCTGGGCACGCTGCTTGCGGGGTTGCTTGATTACAGCGAGCGGATGATGCGGGGCGCCATTCGCGGGCTTCCCGAAGGGGAATACCGGTTCGAGGATTTTCTCGATTCCGATGGTCTTACGCCGCAGCCGGTGCGCATCGCGGTGACGGTTACGCTGCGCGATGGGAAGGCGGTGGTAGATTTCACGGGAAGCGATCCGCAGGCGGCAGGCCCCGTGAATGCGAACTACGCCATTGCGCTCGCCGCCACGATGTACGTTTTCCGGTGCCTGATCCGGGAGGACGTGCCGTTCACGCAGGGGTTGCTGCGCCCGATACGTGTCATTGCGCCGGAAGGCACGGTGGTGAACGCGCGGGAGCCGGCGGCGATGGCGGCGGGGAACGTGGAGACTTCGCAGCGCATCACGGACGTGCTGCTGGGCGCGCTGGCGCAGGCTGCGCCGGAGAGGATTCCGGCGGCGAGTTCCGGGACGATGAACAACATCAGTTTCGGGGGATGGGATGCGGCGCGGAGGAGGCCGTTCACCTACTATGAGACCATCGCCGGCGGGATGGGGGCGCATGCGCGCGGCGATGGCCTGAGCGCGACGCACACGCACATGACGAACAGTTGGAACACGCCGGTGGAGGCATTCGAGCATCTGTATCCGATGCGAATCCGTTCCTACCGGGTGCGTGACGGCTCGGGAGGCGAGGGTCTGCACCGGGGCGGCGACGGCCTCATTCGTGAATTCGAATTCCTGACGCCGGCGGAGGTGACCATCCTTTCCGACCGGCGCGAGCGCGGGCCGTATGGGCTCGAGGGGGGCGGCAGCGGCAAGCCCGGCAGGAATGAGTTGCGGCAGGATGGGAAGCGGCGTGTCATCCCCGCGAAGGCGAACTTCCGCGCCGGGCAGGGCGCCGTGCTTCGCATCGAATCTCCGGGCGGAGGAGGATGGAAGCCCGCGCCGCGGAAGGTAAAATAGAGAATCACTATGAGCGACGAGTCCATCAATCCGCAAACTTCCACGGAGGATACCTCCGAGATCCCTATCCCGCCGCCGAGCTTCGAGTTTCTGACGCTCTCGATCAAGACGCAGGCGGAAGTGCACATGGGGCTGTTACACTTTGGCGAGGAAAAAGACCGTCCGGCGCCGGACGAACGCCTGACCAGGCACACCATTGACATGCTGGCGATGCTGAAGGAGAAGACGAAGGGCAACCTGACGCTGGAAGAGCAACTGCTGATTGACAATTCACTCACCGAGTTGCGATTCCGGTTCGTGCAGGTGTTCTCAGGCAAGAGTTCCTGATGGGTCCTTCGAACGGCGAAATCAGGCTAACCGTGCTGGGGTCGGGAACCAGCGCCGGAGTCCCGACCATCGGGTGCCACTGCAAGGTGTGCCATTCCGAAGATCCGCGCGACCACCGCCTGCGCCCGTCGGTGGCGCTACAGTTCGCGGGACGCTCGGTGGTGATCGACACGACGCCGGATTTCCGCTATCAGGCGTTGCGGCGCGGCATCGAGCGGCTGGACGCCGTGCTGTTCACGCATGCCCACGCGGATCACATCATGGGTCTCGATGATACGCGGCCATTCAATTTCCGGCACGGCGGGGAAATTCCGATTTACGGTTCCGAGGAGACCCTGGCAGTCATCCAGCGAGTGTTTGCCTACATCTTTTCGGAGGAGCAATCGGAATCGTGGGTGCCGAAACTGCGCGCGCACATTTTCGGCGAGGATGACGTGCTTGATCTTTTCGGAACGGCGGTGCTGCCCATCCGGTTGAAGCACGGGAAGGGCATCACCTACGGATTCCGGCTGGGCGGGCTGGCGTATTTGACGGATCACAGCGAGATCCCCGAAGAGTCGCTGGCGAAATTGCAGGGTCTGGATGTGCTCTTCCTCGATGCGCTGCGGCACAAGCCGCATCCCACCCACTCGACCGTGGAACGGAGCCTGCGGTACGTGGAGCTGTTGCGGCCGCGGCGGACGTTCTTCACGCACATCTCGCACGACCTGGCGCACGAGCGCACGGAAGAGTTGCTGCCCGCGCACGTGCGGTTGGCCTACGACGGGCTGGAGATCACGGTGGGAGGGGCGGAGTAGATGCCGTCCGCGGCGCGGATCTTTCACAGTCCGGAAGAGGCGCTGGGGCGATTCGGCCCCTGCGCGTTGACCGTGGGAAACTTCGATGGAGTGCATTGCGGCCACCGCCGGCTGTTTCGCGAAGTGACGCAGATCGCCTCGGCGAACGGGTGGGAGCCTTCGGTGTTGACGTTTGACCCGCATCCCGCGAAGGTGGTGGCCCCGGAGCGCGCGCCGAAGCTGCTCACGACGATCGCCGAGCGGTGCCGCTACATGGGCGAGTGCGGCATCACGCAAGTGCTGGTGCTGCCTTTCGACCTTCCGCTGGCTTCGCTCGAGGCGGAGGACTTCGTGCGGCGGATCCTGGTGGAGGCGCTACAGGCGAGGGCGGTGGTGGTGGGCGACAATTTCCGTTTCGGACACCGGCAATCGGGCGATGTTCACACGCTGGCGCGGTTGGGGATGGAGTATCACTACGAGTTCCGCGCCCTGCCTGCGGTGACGATGCGGGGCGTGGTGGTTTCGAGCAGCGAAATCCGCAGGCGCATCCTGACGGGGGACGTATCGGGAGCGGCGCACCTGCTGGGGCGGTTCGTATCTGTCGAGGGGGAAGTGGTGAAGGGGCATGGCGTGGGGTCGCGGCAGACGGTGCCCACGTTGAACCTCGAGGCGGCGGCGGAGGTGCTGCCGGCGGTGGGCGTGTACGTCACACGCACCTTCGATTTGGAGAGCGAGCGGGTTTGGCCGTCGGTGACGAACGTCGGATTCCGGCCGACTTTTGGAGGAAAGCGGCTCGCCGTGGAGACGTATGTTCTGGTGCCGCTCGAGGAGCCGCCTTCACGGATCAGGGTGGAGTTGACCCGGCGTTTGCGGGACGAGCGGAAATTCGAGAGCCCGGAGGCGCTGAAGGCACAGATTCTGCACGATGTGGAGCGCGCCCGGAAGTGGCACCGGCGCTGGAATCACGGCCGGCTGATGAGGCGGATGGCGGCTGCAGCCCCGTATACTGGGAGTTAGCCTACTTGAACTTGAAGGAGTCATTGTGAGTATTTCCGAAGGAAAACAGAAGCACATGAAAGCGCTTTCCAATGAGCGCGGCGTGATTGCCGCCGCGGCCATGGATCAGCGAGGCAGTCTGACGAAATCGATTGCCGCCGCGAAGGGCGTTCCCCAAAGCGCCGTCACTGATGAGATGATGTCGGAATTCAAGATTGCGGTGACCAAGGTGCTGACGCCGCACGCGAGCGCCATTCTGCTTGACCCCGAGTTCGGTCTGCCGGCCTCCAAGGTGCGCAGTTCCAATGCCGGCCTGCTGCTGGCCTATGAGAAGAGCGGCTATGACAACACGCAGCCGGGACGCCTGCCCGACCTTCTGCCGCATGTTTCGGCGAAGCGGATCAAGGATTGGGGCGGCGACGCGGTGAAGATCCTGATCTACTACACGCCTTTCGATGAACCCCAGGTCAACGACATCAAGCATGCGTTCGTTGAGCGCATCGGCGCCGAGTGCGAGCACTTGCAGATTCCGTTCTTCCTGGAGCTTGTCGGCTACGATCCGAAGGGCGGGGACGAGAAGGGTCTGGAATTCGCCAAGATCAAGCCGGAAGTGGTGCGCAAGAGCATGGAGGAGTTTTCGAAGGAACACTACCATGTGGACGTGTTGAAGGTGGAGGTGCCGATTAACGCCAACTACGTGGAAGGCAGCGGCGTGTACAAGGGGCAGAAGGCTTACTCGATGGCGGAAGCCCTGGATCATTTCCGGCGGTGCGCTGATATGGCGAAGAAGCCGTTCATCTACCTGAGCGCGGGCGTGAGCAACGATCAGTTCACCGAATCGCTGCGCATGGCGGCGGACGCGGGGACGGACTTTTCGGGTGTGTTGTGCGGCCGCGCGACGTGGAAGGAAGGGATTCCGGTGTACGCCAAGAGCGGCGTGAAGGCGCTGGAGGACTGGCTGTCCACGGAGGGCGTGAAGAACATCAACGCGGTAAACGCGGCGCTGGCTCCGGCCAAGCCGTGGTACGCGAAGTTTGGCGTCGCGGTTTAATGGCGAAATCGCGTTTCAACTGCTGGGGGTAAGCGGTGGCTTACCTCCACTCATCAGAATCAAGAGATTAGCAGTGTCGAAGGAGGCATGGGCGCTATGCACGAACTGCTTAAGAATCTGTCCGAACTGCCCGAACTGGCCACCTTCGGCGCCTATGCTCTGCTTCGCAAACACGTTTTGCCACGTCGATTGCGCAGCCACCGTCCGCGGTAGCCATCAGGACCGGTCAATGGAAGTATAGGAAGGCTACACTACTGAACGCCGTTACGTTGACAAGAACAGGCAGTGCTTATCACGGTGTTTGAGAGGAAGTCATGAGCAAAGCGGCGAGGTGCACACACTGCGGGGCGCCGGTCACACAAAGCCGGCGTAACTATCGTTATACCGAGAGCGGCCTGTCCAACGTCGTCCTGCAAGGCGTTGAGGTTGCGGATTGTCCGAGTTGCGGAAACTCGGACGTGATCATTCCGCGCCTCGTTAGGATTCATCAGGCGATTGCACAGGCTCTGGCAAATAGTCCGGCCCGGCTCACTGGTGAGCAATTGCGATTCCTTCGCAAGCATCTCGGCTTCAGCGGCGATCAGTTGGGGAGCTATCTTCACACAGACAAGACCAAAGTCTCAAAGTGGGAGCGCGGTGAAGATCTGATTGGGCAAGCCAGCGATCGGCTCGTCCGCTTGCTGGCCGCGGCGCTCGACAAGGAGATGCGTCCGGCAATCCCGGCGATCGCGGAGCACCTCCCCAGTATCACGGACGATTTGGGGAAGAATTGGGAGTTGCATGTCGATGTCGCAACCCTGCAAACTTCGTTCGTCAGCGTTTCCAGGGCGGCGTGAACGCAATGACGCGCTTCAGCTACTTTCGCGTAGCACTCTTGCCGTGCAGCAAGCCGGCGATACTCAGGTCTTCATCGATCTCCGGCCAATGAATCCCTGCCCCCTCTCCGAGAATCTCGAAATTTTGCCTTTGCCCGGGACTTGCCGCTAGCAAGCGTGGGAACCAGGCAAGCGGTACGGAAAGCTTCCGCCCGTCCGCGAGCGCTACGATCAACTCGTGTGATCTGGATTTCACGAGCTCGGGGTTGCGCCTCAACGCTCGAAATACTCATGCCATGCCTCCCTGGATCCAACCAAGACTTTGTCAAGGCTGTTTCCTCCTGATTTTCCCACCCCGTGATTCGATAAAATCAATCCCAAGCGGTCTTAGTGAAGTGAACCTTAGAGGTCTTCGATGTAACTCGCTCGCGCAACGGAGCCTCGCCGGCCGCTGGATGCGGGTTCTCCACGTCCCATGCGAGGTGTGGATCCTGTCGATGGTCATCCTGCTTCCGGCGGTAGGGGCGGAAGTGCGCCTGAGCGGGCGAATCTTGAGCGAAACGAACAGCCCGGTGGGCGGGGCGAGGATTGTGTTCACCCAAACCTCCTCGCGCGTTTCCGTGAATGCCATCTCCGATCCCACGGGCAACTTTACCGCGGTGGCTCCCGCCCCCGGGTCGTATCAGGTGGATGTGGACCGCGAGGGATTTTTCCGGCTTACGGGCAAGAGGGTCGATCTGAAGGCGGGAGCGAACGAGCTTCAGTTCGTGCTGAACCGCGTTCGGGAGGAGGTGCAGTCGGTGGACGTAACCGCCAATCCCGGAGCGGTCGACATGGACCGGACCACTCCCCAACTGACGCTCAGCGGCAATGATTTGATCAACGTTCCCTATCCGTCCACGAACACGCTGCGGAATGCGCTGCGCATCATGCCGGGGGTGGTGCAGGACGGACGGGGCGGGGTCCACCTGTACGGCGGGGCCGAGGAGCAGACGCTCTATACGCTCGAGGGGTTCCAAATCAACGATCCGCTTACGGGGCGTTTTGAATCGCGCATCGGCGTGGAATCGGTGAGTTCGCTCGAAACCACGGCGGGGCGGCCCACGGCGGAGTACGGCAAGGGGTCTTCGGGAGTGCTTGCGGTGCGCGCGCGGACGGGGGATGACAAGATCCGCTATTCGGCCACCAATTTCATTCCGGGCATCGAGCACCAGAAGGGCTGGATGATCGGCGGGTGGACGCCGCGGGTGAATTTTTCGGGGCCGTGGAAGAAAGGGCGGGCGTGGTTTTCCGACAGCATCGACCTGCAGTACAACAATACGGTGATTCCGGAACTGCCCAGGGGGCAGGACAGCACGACAAGCTGGCGGTGGAGCAATCTGCTCCACAACCAGATCAACCTGAAGCCATCGAACATCCTCCACATCGGCAGCCTGTTGAACTTCTGGTACGCGCCGCGTTCCGGGCTCGGCGCACTGGACCCGAGAGAGACCACGCTCGACCACCGGTCACGGCAATACTTCACCTACATCAAGGACCAGCAGTACTTCTCGCGCGGAGCGGTGCTGGAAGTGGGGTATGCGAACAACCGTACGTTTGGACGGGATATACCTCAGGGGCACGACATCTACGTGGTCACGCCGCTTGGTAAGTTGGGCAACAACTTCATCGACGCCAGCCGCAAGGCTGGACGCGACCAATGGCTGGCCAACATGTTCCTGCCGGCGTTCCCGTTCCTCGGAGAGCATCAGTTCAAGACGGGCCTCGATCTGGACCGTGTCAGCTACTGGCAGAACGTGCGGCGCACCGGAGTCGAATACACGAGTATCGACCTGGCGCCGATCCGCCGGACGCTGTATGCGGGGAATGGAGAGTTCCGGCGGACGAATTTCGAAGCAGCAGCGTATTTGCAGGATAGCTGGCGCGTGCGCAGGCGGCTGCTGCTCGAGTTGGGCATCCGCACGGACCGCGATCAGATCCTTCGAAATTGGAATTTCTCACCGCGGCTGGGCTTTGCCTGGTCGCCGTTCGTAAACGATCACACGAAGATCTCGGGCGGGTTCGCGCGCATCTTCGATTCGACGAGCCTGCGGATCTTCACACGCCCTGAGGATCAATTCGCCATCTCGACGTACTTCGAACCGGATGGAACGGTGGCGCGGGGGCCGGCGTTCTCGATTTACCGCATCGAAAATCAGAAGCTCGCCAGCCCGCGGTATCACAACTGGAACCTCGGGATAGAGCACGAATTTCCGCGGCTCATTCAGGGGCGGGTCAATTTCGTGAGCCGCCGGGGGAGCCGGGGATTCACGTACATCAACGGATTGCAGTGCGATTGCATCGACGTGCCGGCTTACTTCGACGGAGTCCATAATCCCGTCTTTGATGCGATCTACAATCTCAGCACGCAGCGGAGGGACCGCTACACGTCGGTGGAGTTCACGCTGCGGCAGCCCATCCGGCGGCAGTACGAATGGCTGTTCAGCTATACGCGCAGCAGGGCGCGGTCGAATGCCGTGGTGGACCAGAGCATCGATGAACCATTGCTTATCGGGGACAATGCCGGCGCCTTGCCATGGGACACGCCGAACCGTTGGATGAGTTGGGGATACCTGCCCACTCCCTTCAAGAACTGGGCCGTAGCCTATCTGGCGGAGTGGCGCACGGGATTTCCTTACAGCATCCAGGACGGGTACGGGCACATCATAGGGCAGGTGAACGCATACCGCTACAATGCGTTCTTCGAGTTGAACCTGTTCCTGGAGAGGCGCCTCGCGTTTCGCGATCAGTGGTGGGGCGTACGCTTCGGCTTCAACAACATCACCAACCACAAGAACCCGAACGTAGTGAACAATGTGATAGGATCGCCGCAGTTTCTGCAGACGTTCGGCGGACAAAGCCGGGCATTCAATGTGAGAATTCGCTGGTTGGGAAAAAAGTGATCATCCTTCTTCTGCTCCTGCTCGCGCTGCCCGGGGCGGCGCAAATTCGCTTTGAAGAGCGCACGCTCGCCACGGATCTGAATGGCGGGTATCAGTTGCTGGCCGTCGATTTGAATCACGACGGAAAGCCCGACCTGCTGGCTCTGGCCAGCGGGATGCAGGAACTGGTGTGGTTCGAGAACCCGGGGTGGGAGCGCCACGTGATTGCAGGCGGGCTGAACCACATGATCAACGTCGCGCCGCTCGATGCCAACGGGGACGGAATTCCGGAACTCGTGCTCGCCACGGAGTTCGCCAACGTGGCCAGGAACAGCATCGGGATCGTATGGCTTTTAGAAAGCAGCGGCGACCCGCGCAAGCCGTGGAAGATCCGGGAAATCGACCGGCTCAGGACCTCTCACCGGCTGCGGCCGATTCATCTGCCGCGGGGCAACGCGGTGGTGAACGCCCCGCTCACGGGCCCCACGGCCGAACCGCCGGATTATCACGGCCACATCCCCATCGTGATGTACCGCCCGCCCGAATGGAAGCGCGAGATGATCAATGATTCGCTCGACGGCGTGCTGCACGGTATTTTCGTATTCGACTGGGACGGCGACGGGGCGGACGAACTTCTCACGGCGAATTTCCAGGGGCTCCACCTGCTGCGGCCGGCGAAGCCGGGAACGCCGCCGCAGCTATTGAATGCGGGGGATACTGCGCCATGGCCGAAGAGCGGGTCGAGCGAAGTGCTGGTGGCGAAGTTAGGGAAGAAGCGCTTTCTGGCGAGCATCGATCCGTGGCACGGCAACCAGGTTTGTGTGTATTTCCGCAAAGGTTCCCGGTGGGTGCGCACGGTGATCAGCAGCGAAGATCCCGACGGGCACACGCTGCACGCGGCTGATCTGGACGGTGACGGGCGCGATGAATTGATTGCCGGATTCCGCGGACCGACGCGCAGCGTC
This sequence comes from Bryobacterales bacterium, assembly GCA_020847975.1. GTDB lineage: Bacteria > Acidobacteriota > Terriglobia > Bryobacterales > Bryobacteraceae > CADEFT01. The sequence continues at coordinate 54,874 of JADLBD010000207.1, forward strand.
TACTACTACAAGGCGGACGGCAAGGGAACGAAGTGGGAGAGGCACGCCGTCGACAAGGGCGGCATCGCCGCGGCCGGGTGCGCCATTGCCGATTTCGATGGCGACAAGCGGCTGGATGTGGCCTGTATCGGATCGGCGACGAAGAATTTGAAGCTATACCGCAATCTGGGCTCCGGGAATTAGCAGAGGATGCGCGCGCGGCCGGCCCAGTGGAACTCTTCGCTAAGAATGTTCATTCCGGAGCAGGCTGATTCTAGGCCTGTGCTTCGATGACAGCCGGGCCGGCGGCCGGCGGCACGTTCTCGAGGCCGGACTTGACCTCAGGGATGACCCAGCGTGCTTCTTCAAAGCCGATGTACTTGAGAATGCGCAACTCGTCGCCGGGACCACAGAGAATGTCGCCGACGGTGAGCGGATTTTCGGTGTCCTTGAGCAGCGCCCAGGCGCTGTAGAGCGTGGGGGCGTCCACTGTCCCTTCTTCCAGGTAGTCCTTCGGTTTCACCATCATCGTGCCGGAGGTGTGCGGCGCGCTGCGAAAACGCTGTCGTTCGGTTTCCTTCATCCGGAAGATACGATACTTGGGCATGTTGGCTCCTTGCAGACGCTATTATGCCTTAAAACATTCAAGGAAGGAAATGTTCCCGGCGCGAAGAGCGGCTTGCGCATCGTCCCTACCCTGCCCGATCCATTCCGCGATATGCGCCCGATCGAAGGAGCATGCCTCGCGCCAGCCCCCGAGCGGGCGGGACGGAGACAGCACAAAAGTATTCTCGCGCGGGGTTTTGCGAGGCTTGTGGCGGAAGACGCGAGCGGACTTGAGGAAAACCCGCACGGGCCAGGGCATTCGCGGGGCGACATTCAATCCTATGATATGGGTGGCGCGGCACTGGGAGGCGGCCCACAGCGGGAGGGCGGCGATGATGCCTCCATCGGAATAGAGGACCTTATCGATGCGCTGCTGCGGCAACACGCCCAGCAAGGCGCAGGATGCGGCCAGATGGCGCCAATGCACGTGGCTGCCTTCCACCATCCGCCCCTGCCAGCGCAACAGGTCAGTGAGAACGGCGTGATACTCCATTCGCGGCTGATAGGAACTGTGGATATCGCGAATGAAGCCTTCGATCTGGGTGAACTCGATGACGCCATCGAAAGGGCGGCGCGGGAAGCGAAAGCGCAGCCGTCCGAGTTCGGCCGCGTGGAGCCATTTCGCGGCAAGCTCCTCGGCAGTGGCTCCTCCGGCGATGGCCCAGCCGTTGAGTGAGCCAATGGAGACGCCGATGACCACGTCGAAGTCCACATACCGGCGCAGAACATCCCACGCTCCCACCTGCCAGGCTCCGAACAGCCCGCCTCCCGACAGCACCAATGCGCGCTTCATGCCGATTTTTCATTGTACCCGCCGGTGTCCCCGGGCCGGGCGCGCGCCCAGGGGTTATCAGCGTTGATCCGGGTTTACCGGCGGCCTGAGGCAGGTCTGTTGCAGCCTGCCAGTTCGCTTGCGCAGCGTAGCCGAACTCAGGTTGCAGTGGTTCCCACTCTTGTGTCGTGCACCAGCGGGATGGCCGGATATTGCCGATACTATAGAAAGGCCGTGAAAGTGACCGTGGAAATTCCTGATGACCTTGCTGCGCGTCTCAGCGCCGCGGGTGAGGATTTGTCGCGACGCGTCCTGGAGGCGCTGGCGGCGGCGGAATACCGGCAAGGCAGTCTGACCAAGCCGGATCTTCGCCGGTTGCTGGGCTTCGAAACGAGTGATCAGATCGACACTTTTCTAAAGACCCACGAGATCTATATTGAATACACTCTCACGGATCTGGAGCGTGAGCGCGCCGGTTCCTGGTGCAGATGACAACCGGATGAGAAGCGCGGACTGCGCCCGGTTAGACGGCATGTTATCGAGACAGGCGGGGCTCCGGTCATCGAAATAGAGCCCTCGGTCGTGTGCTATCAGCGGAGTTCGTAGCCGCGGAAGAAGTAGCCGAGTTCGAAAGCCGCGGTTTCGGGCGCATCGGAGCCGTGGGTGGCGTTGCGCTCGATGTTAGTGCCGAACAGCTTGCGGATGGTGCCGCCGGCGGCCTTCTCGGGGTTGGTGGCGCCCATGACTTCGCGCCACTTGAGGATGGCTCCTTCGGCTTCGAGCGCCAGCAGAAGCACCGGCCCTTCGGTCATGAACTGGATGAGCCCGGCAAAGAAGGGGCGCTCCTTGTGGACGGCGTAGAAGCCTTCGGCCTGGGCCTTGCTGAGGGTTTCCATGCGCATGGCGCGAATGGTGAAGCCGGCCTTTTCGATGTGGGCGAGAATCGCGCCCGCGTTGCCGGCGGCGACGGCGTCCGGCTTGATGATGGCGAATGTACGTTCCAATTGACTCATAGAAAAAAACTCAGCGGCCCAGGCGCTGCATTACCTTTTCGCCGATTTCGGCGGGCGACTGGCAGACGGTGATGCCGGCGGCCTCCATGGCCTTCATCTTGTCGGAAGCCTTACCGGAACCGCCGGAAATGATGGCTCCGGCGTGGCCCATACGGCGTCCGGGAGGCGCGGTCTGGCCGGCGATGAAGCCGACGACGGGCTTTTTGACGTGATCTTTGATGTAGGCTGCGGCCTTTTCCTCGGCGTCGCCGCCGATTTCGCCGATCATGACGATGGCCTCGGTATCGGGGTCTTCATTGAAGAGGCGGACGGCGTCGGTGTGGGTGGTGCCGATGATGGGGTCGCCGCCGATGCCGATGCAGGTGGACTGGCCAAGGCCGAGTTTCGTCAACTGGCCCACCGCTTCATAGGTGAGGGTGCCCGAGCGGGAGACCACGCCCACTTTGCCCGGCAGGTGAATGTGTCCCGGCATGATGCCGATCTTGCAGGCTCCCGGGGTGATGATGCCGGGGCAGTTCGGCCCGATGAGGCGGGTGTTGCGGCCCTCGAGAAAATTCCAGGCGCGAACCATGTCGAGAGTGGGAATGCCTTCTGTGATGCAGACCACAAGGGGCAATCCGGCGTCGGCGGCTTCCATGATGGCCTCGGCGGCAAACGGCGGAGGAACAAAGATGACGCTGACGTTGGCGCCGGTTTCCTTTACGGCCTGGGCGACGGTGTGGAAGACCGGGCGGTCGAGGTGAGTCGTGCCGCCTTTGCCCGGCGTGACTCCTCCGACGACGTTCGTACCGTAGGCAATGCACTGGGAGGCGTGGAAGGTGCCTTCCCTGCCAGTGATGCCCTGCACCAGCAGGCGCGTCTTGTCATTGACCAGAACACTCATTGCACCAACCTCACCACTTTCTCGGCCGCGTCTTTCATGCCGTCGGCCACCGTGAAATTGAATCCGGATTCGGCGAGAATCCGGCGCCCCTCCTCGACGTTGGTTCCCTCCATGCGGATGACGATGGGGGCGGTGATACGCAGGTCGCGGGCGGCGGCCACAACGCCGGTGGCCAGGGTGTCGCAGCGCAGGATGCCTCCGAAGATGTTGATGAGAACAGCTTTTACGGAGGAATCCGCCAGGAGGATGCGGAAGGCGTTCTTGATCTGTTCGGCGCTGGCGCCGCCGCCGACATCGAGGAAGTTGGCGGGGCTTCCGCCGGCGTACTTGATGATGTCCATGGTGCCCATGGCGAGTCCGGCGCCGTTCACCATGCAGGCGATGTTGCCGTCCAGCTTGATGTAGTTCAAGCTGTATTTAGAGGCTTCCACTTCGAGGGGATCTTCCTCATTGAGGTCGCGCAACTCCATGAGGTTCTTGTGACGGTAGAGGGCATTGTCATCGAGGTTGAATTTGGCATCGAGCGCCACGGCGCGGCCGTCTTTGGTGAGGATGAACGGGTTGATCTCGGCAAGCGAAGCGTCGAGGCCTTCGTAGGCGCGAACGAGGGCTTGCATGGCGGCCACGGCAGCGTTGACCGCGGGCCCCTCGAGCCCCATGCCAAAGGCCAGTTTGCGGGCTTGAAAGCCCATCAGGCCGGCGCCGGGGACGATCCATTCCTTGAGAATCAGTTCGGGAGTCCTGGCGGCTACTTCTTCGATTTCCATGCCGCCGGCGGCGGAGGCCATGAACACGTTGCGGCCCACGGCGCGGTCGAGCAGCATGCCGAGGTACAACTCGCGCTCGATGGGGAGCGTCTCCTCGATGAGCAGGCGCTTCACGAGACGGCCTTCGGGTCCCGTCTGGTGGGTCACCAGCGTCATCCCGAGAATCCTGCCGGCGATCTCCCTTGCCTCGGCGGCGTCTTTGGCGATCTTCACGCCGCCGCCCTTTCCGCGGCCGCCGGCGTGTATCTGGGCCTTCACCACCACACTGCCGCCCAGTTCCTTCGCGGCGGCTTCGGCTTCCTCGACCGAGAAGGCGACCTTGCCTCCCGGCACAGGGACTCCGTACTGTGCCAAGAGCGCCTTGGCCTGATATTCATGAATTTTCATCGGGTTGAGCCTGTGTTAGTATTTCGAAGGTCGAACTCACCACTATAACATGTCGATTGTCCCCTTCCTTCATCGAGTTGTCGCGCGCGAGGACCTTACCGCGGAAGAAGCCCGCGAGGCCATGTTGTCGATTCTTTCGGGCGAAAGCACGAATGCGCAGATTGCCGCTTTCGTCACAGCTCTGCGGA